>CABTXP010000011.1 GCA_902488815.1 uncultured Eubacteriales bacterium
AACACTATGAACTTACCTAACAAATTGACATTTATGAGGATTTTGTTGGTGCCTGTTTTCGTCATAATGATGTACTTAGGTTATAATTACAGGACGGCAGCTTTAATAGTATTTTTAGTTGCGTCATTTACAGACTTTTTAGACGGATACTTGGCACGTAAAAATAACTTGGTTACAAATTTCGGCAAGTTTGCAGATCCACTTGCAGATAAAATTTTAACTGTTTCAGCGCTTATTATGTTTTGCGAAATGGGAATAATTAAGGCGTGGATGTTGATAATCATTGTGGCGAGAGAATTTGCAGTGACGGGCCTTAGAGTTATAGCCGCATCTGAAAATCTTACAATAGCTGCGGACAAATTAGGTAAAATCAAAACCGCAACGCAAATGGTAGCAATTATTTTAATACTTACAAATTTGGAAAAATTATTTATGCCGGGACTGATTTTATTTTACATTTCACTGTTTTTTACAGTTTTATCGGGAATTAATTATTTTTACAAAAATATACATGTATTGGATTTAAAAAATATTTAGTATGAAAGCAATCATTATTACAGTAGGAGATGAAATTCTCCGCGGAGATATTTTAAATACAAATTCAAAGGATTTGGCTGAATACTTGGTAGGATTCGGCATAGATACCGAAAAAATAGTTTCGGTCTCTGATAATAAGGCTTTAATAATAAAGGAGCTTGAGGATTTAAGTTACGACTTTTATTTTTTAGTCGGAGGCTTAGGTCCTACAGATGACGACGTGACCCGTGAGGCATTAGCTGAATTTTTGCAAAAAGATTTGGTTGTGCATGAAGAGAGCAAGGAAAGGCTAATAAAATTTCTCAAAGACATAGATATTAAAATAACGGAAAATAATTACAAGCAAGTAAATCACATCAAAGGTTCCCACGTATTTATGAATAAATGGGGCAACGCGCCCGGAGAGTTTGTAGAAGAAAATGGCAGGAAATACTTTTTATTTCCGGGACCGCCAAGCGAATTTATTCCTATGGTGAGTGAATACTTAGGAGCAAATTTAAAGGGCGATACACATATTTTAACCGAGTCCCTTAACTTAATTAGAAAGGGCGAGGCTGAAATTGAATCGGCTCTTCGAAAAATAGATTTTCACAAGGACGTCTCTGTAAATACTTTTGCACACTTTCACTCTACTGAAGTTAAAATTGTGGTAAAGAACAAGGACTTACATGAAGGCAAAAAAATACTTGCAGATACTGTTAAGAAACTTTACGACTACTTCGGTAGTAATATTTATTCAACAGGAAACACAACTCCTGCTGAAGCATTGCTGAAAAATTTAAAAGAAAGTGATACGAGAATTTCTTTCGCCGAATCTATTACAGGCGGACTCCTTGCAAGTACATTGACAAAGTTTGGCGGCGCTTCACAAGTTTTAAAGGATTCCTACATTACATATTCAAATGAGTCCAAGATATATAATTTAGGTGTGAAGAAAGAAACCTTGGACAAATTTGGAGCCGTCAGTATGGAATGTGCTTTTGAAATGGCTGAGGGACTTTTTGGAAAAGGAATGTGTGATGTGGCTGTGTCAGTGACGGGAGAAGCGGGACCTACTTCATCGGAAAAGCCTGTGGGAGAAGTTTACTACTGTATTTATTTCGGCAAAGACGATTATATTCTCAACAGATTAAATCTTAAGGGAAATAGAAGAGAGATACAAAAGAGAGTAATGAATTTAATTTTTAGCGATTTATTATTATTTAGGAGGAACTCATGGAAAACGAAAAAGGCAGAGGCATAGATGCTCAAAGAAAAGAAATAATTGACAAGACCATGTCCGTTATTCAAAAAGACTATGGAAAAGGTTCAATTATGTACTTGGGAGAAGGAACAAAATTAGATATTGAAGCTATACCTACTGGCAGCTTGGCATTAGACGTCGCTTTGGGTATAGGCGGCATTCCGAGAGGAAGAATTATTGAAATCTACGGCCCTGAATCATCAGGTAAGACTACTCTTACTCTTCACATAATGGCTGAAGCTCAAAACATGGGAGGCGTTGCAGCTTTTATAGATGCGGAACACGCTCTTGACCCGGTTTATGCAAAAAAATTGGGCGTAGATATAGACAACTTAATTATTTCTCAACCGGATACAGGAGAACAAGCTCTTGAAATAACTGAAGCCCTTGTAAGATCGGGAGCGGTTGACATTGTAATTGTAGACTCAGTAGCTGCACTTGTACCTAAGGCTGAAATTGAAGGGGAAATGACCGACCAATCCATAGGTCTTCAAGCAAGACTTATGTCAAAAGCTTTGAGAAAATTGGCAGGAGCTATTTCAAAGTCCAATACAACAGTTGTATTTATTAACCAACTTAGAGAAAAAATCGGTGTAATGTTCGGTAACCCCGAGACGACAACAGGTGGACGTGCCCTTAAATTCTACTCATCTGTAAGACTTGATATTAGAAAAATCGACACTATAAAAGAGGGAGATAACTTTATCGGCAACAGAGTAAGAGTTAAAGTTGTTAAAAATAAAGTTGCGCCGCCTTTTAAAGAAGCAATCTTTGACATTATGTATGGCGAAGGCATATCAAAGCTTGGCAATATTTTAGACTGTGCCGTTGACATGGACATTGTCACAAAGGCAGGATCATGGTTTTCATACGGTGATATTAGACTTGGCCAAGGAAGAGAAAATGCCAAGGCATACTTTGAAAAAAATCCTGAACTTGTAGCTGAAATAGAAAAGAAAGTTAAAGATAAATTAATGGGTAAAGGTTCAGCTATTGAAGAAACTGAAGGGGAAGACAAAGAATAAAGACAGGAGAAGTAAATGAAAATCCTCTATTTTACAGACACACACATAAGAGCTACTAATCCGAAATCGAGAAAGGATAATTTCTACGAAACTCTGATTACAAAGTTTGAAGAAGTTTCTAAAATTATTCACGAAGAAAATGTGGACTATGTAATTCATGGAGGAGATTTATTTGACAGACCTGATACCTCCATATTGGTTTCAACTGAATTTGCAAATTTAATAAAGGGCTTTGAAAAGCCCACATACATTGTAAGCGGCAATCACGATATTTTCGGACACAACCCGAAGACTGTGGACCGAACGATGATGGGACTCTTGGCAAACTTAGGAATCTTTCATCTTTTAAATGATCGTAAATATATTTTGGAAAAGGACGGCATTAAGGTTCAACTGACAGGCAATCCATATTCCTACGATGTGGATGAAAAAAATAAAATCGACGACTACAAAGTATTGGAAAAAGACGAGGATGTACAATATGCCATTCATGTAGTCCACGGATTTTTACTTGACAAGCCCTTTATGCCCGGTGTCAACTGCACTTTAATTGAGGACATATATGACACATTGGCGGACATTACTCTTGCGGGACACTACCATTTAGGATTTAAGAACTTAGTAAAGGACGGAAAGTACTTTATAAATCCGGGAGCCTTGGTGCGTATGTCCAATGCAAAAGCGGAACTTGAAAGAAAACCGAAGGTTATAATTATAGAACTGACAGATAAAATATCCATAGAGGAAGTTTATTTAAAATCCGCTTTGCCGGGAGATATAGTCCTTGATCGCGAGACAATGCTTATGCACAGAGGTAAGAGAGCAAAATTAGTTGAGTTTCAAGACTTGGTTGAAGCTTCTTCCAACTTTAAAAAATACAATGTATTGGAATTAGTGGAAGAAATCCTTAAAAACGACTTGTATTCGGATAAAGTAAAGCGGGAATGCCTGAAACGTGTGTCGGAGGTACAGGAAAGTGAGGCTGAACTCTGATGAAGTATATTGAAAAAGTAATACTCAAAAACTTTCAATCTCACAAATATACTGAAGTAAATTTTAATAAAGGTCTTAACGTCATCTTAGGCAATTCAGATAGCGGGAAGACCTCTATTTTGCGTGGCATAAAGTGGGTGCTTTATAACCTGCCTGACGGTGACAGCTTTATAACTCAAGGGGAAAAAGAGTGTGCTGTTAAAGTCATCTTTAACAACAAAGTGGCGGTAACGAGAATAAAAAGCTCTTCAAAAAATCAATACATTCTTTCCAAGCCGGGAGAAGAGGACATGGTGTTCTCAGGTTTCGGAAGGAATGTAGTGCCCTTGGAGATAGTCGAAGCTACAGGCATGAAGCAGGTGAGCATTGACAGGCGAAAGGATGCAATAATAAATATTTCCGAGCAACTTGACGGACCGTTTTTATTAAACGAAACTTCTTCTGTACGAGCGGGAGCCATCGGCAGACTGACAGGAGTAAATATTTTAGACGATGCTTTAAAGAATACGGTGTCGGACAACAACCTTCTTCAAAGAGATTACAAGAAGGCTTTGGAAGAAAAAAACAAAGTTGAAGAAGAGATTAAAAAGTTCGAGTACTTAAAAGACAAAAAGATTTTATTTGAGAAGTTGGTAGGCATTCAAACAGCTTTAGGAGAAACGAACGCTACGTTAAATAATCTTAAAAGCTTAAAAGCGTCTTATGACAGTATAAAAGATGAAAAAGAAAGGCTGTCAAAGGAACTTGAGAAATATAAAAACTTGGAGCAATTGGAAAACTCATATTTAAAAATCGAAAATAAAATCGTAAAGTGCAATGAGTTTAATAATTTAAAGACGCAACTGTCAAACAATTTAAGAGAGCAAAAAGCACGTAAGGAAGTTTTAGATTTATTGGCTAATGTAGAAAAAGCGGACAAATTGGAATCCGGCCTTTACACAAAAGTTAAGGCTTTAAACGAGCTTATGGAGGTCAGCAAAAACTATAAATTTGTACAAGTAAAACTCAACAGTGGAGTAGAGTACTTGTATAAATTCAAAGGTCTTAACAGATCCGAGACTATTCTTGAAGCTCTATTAAAAGACACAAAAATTAAGGGAGTCATTGAGGACATTAAGAGAGATAAAGATTTATTAAATAGAGAGATGTTTAAAAACAAAAGTCTCATTAAAGAGTCGGAAATGGAAATAGACAAAGCAACGGAAGAATATAAAGAAATTTTAGCACACGCCAAAGTTTGCCCGACTTGCTTCCAAAAAATAGATGAAGGCGTTCTCAACAGTATTAAATCAAAATTATAGAGGTAGATATGGACAATTATGAACAAAGGCTTGACATACTAAAAAAGAAAATAGACGAAGCCAAGAACAAGAGGAGTAAGGCTGAAGGCGCAATGGATAACTTGAAGAAGAGAGAAGAAGAGTTAAACGAGCACCTTAACAAGTTAAATATAAGCCCTGAGAACTTAGATGCAGAAATAGATAAGTTAAATAAGGAAATAGGAGAGCTTTTGAAAGAAGCGGAAGACTTATTGCCCCGTGATGTGTAATGAATATAGAAGATTTAACCATTGAGATTAACAAATTAAATAATGAGATACATAGAGACGAAGGAAAGTTGGAAGCTCTGAAAGACGAATTGTCTTCCTGTGAAAGCAAATTAAATTTAATAGCAGAAGAGATTGACACTTTGGACAAGGTTCAAACTGTGCTGAGATCTGCTGCAGAATTTGCAAGAGAACAGGCGAAAAATAACATTGAAAAATTAGTCGGCTCTTTTTTGCAATTTATTTTTGAAACGGACATGGACTTTGTAATCGAAATGTCCACTTTAAGAAATGTTCCCAATGCGGACTTCTATGTTGTAAGTAACTTTGACGGCTATACAGTTAAGACCAACCCTGAGACCTCAAGAGGAGGGGGAGTAGTGGACATAGTGTCTCTCGCTTTGAGACTTGCCTTTTTGCAGCTTAGAGATCCGGAGCTTGACGGGCCTTTAATATTAGATGAGCCCGGTAAACACGTGAGTGAAGACTATATATTTAACTTCGGCGAATTTATAAAAATAAATTCCGACCACTACAAAAGGCAGATAATTATGGTGACACATAACAGACACTTAAGCGAGTTTGCCGACAGCGCCGTAAGAGTTACAATTCAAAACGGAGTGTCCCAAGTAGAGACTATTGAGAAATAGACCATTATTGACTAAAATTCACATTAAGACTATAATAGATACGATATGATACATATCGTATTTTTTTTAAAATTAATTATTGAAACTTGATAACTAAATAAGGAGGTGTAACTTTGCCAGGTGTAATGACAATTTTGACTTATGTTCTATGTGTTATTATCAGTGTTATCGTTGGATACATTGTTCGTAGATATATAGCAGAAGGAAAATTAAACAGTGCAGAGGAATTATCAAAAAAGATAATTGCCGATGCTACGAGAGATGCTGAAACAAAGAAAAAAGAAGTTTTAGTTGAAGCTAAAGAAGAAGTTCACAGGCTTAGAACTGAAACGGAAAATGAAAACAAGAGAAGAAGAACCGAAATCAACAATTTGGAGAAGAGAGTTCTTCAAAGAGAAGAATCTTTAGAGAGGAAAGCTCAATCTCTTGATGACAAGGAAGATAATCTTCAAAGAAAGATTGAAGAGGCTAAAGCAAAGGCTGAAAAAGTTGATGAACTCATTGAACTTAGAAACTCTGAACTTCAAAGAGTTGCCAATTTAACATCAGAAGAAGCTAAGCAACTTTTATTGAGAGAATTGGAAAAGGATATTGTGCAGGAATCAGCCGCTATCATTCGTGAAAACGAAATGAAGATAAAGGACGAAGCACAAAAAGAAGCGCAAAACATTATTGCCTATGCAATTCAAAGATGTGCCGCTGACCAGGTTGCTGAACAAACAGTATCAGTTGTAACTCTACCTAATGACGAAATGAAAGGTAGAATAATTGGCAGAGAGGGAAGAAACATCAGAGCTATTGAAGCTCTTACAGGAGTAGATTTGATAATTGACGATACTCCTGATGCTGTAGTTTTAAGTTGTTTCGACCCGGTAAGAAGAGAAGTTGCAAGAATAGCTTTGGAAAAACTTGTACAAGACGGAAGAATTCATCCGACTCGTATAGAAGATATGGTTGAAAAAGCTGAAAAAGAATTAAACGCAATTATCAAAGAATCCGGAGAGCAAGCCGCATATGATGCAGGTGTTTATGGACTACATCCGGAGCTTATAAAGTATCTTGGTAGATTAAAGTACAGAACAAGTTACGGACAAAATGTCTTAAAACATTCTGTCGAAGTTTCAAAAATATCAGGCATAATTGCAGAGCAATTAGGTGCTGATGTTAAAGTCGCACAAAGAGCAGGACTCTTACATGACTTAGGTAAGGCTATTGACCACGAAGTCAATGCTCCTCACGTAGACCTTGGAGTAGAAGCTGCCAGAAGATATGGAGAATCCGAAGCTGTAATTAACGGCATTGAAGCTCATCACGGCGATGTTGAATTTAAAAACATTGAAGCCGTAATTGTTCAAGCTGCCGATGCAATATCAGCGGCAAGGCCGGGAGCAAGAAGAGAGACAATTGAATCCTATGTCAAGAGACTTGAAAAATTGGAAGAAATTGCAAACTCTTTCGATGGAATTGACAAGTCCTTTGCAGTACAAGCCGGTAGAGAAATAAGAATTATAGTTAAACCGGAAGATGTTTCCGAAGCACAAATGGTTGTGACTGCAAGAAATGTTGTGAAGAAGATTGAAGAACAATTAGACTTCCCGGGACAAATAAAAGTTAACGTAATTAGAGAAACAAGAGCAATTGAATTTGCAAAATAAACCTGTATAAGCAGGTTTATTTTTTTGAGGTGAATCATGATAAAGACAAGTATACTTGATGACTTCATAGACTATTTAAAAACTGCAAAGGGACTTTCTGAAAAGACTTGCCGGGAGTACTACTATGACATTCGAACTTTTATGAGATTTATTTACAAGAGAAAAATAGATCCGACTATAGAGGACGAAGATATAGACATTGATGAAGTAGATGAAGAGGTTCTTAAATCTATAACGAAGAGGGATTTTTATGCCTACATGGGCCACTTGGCCAACGGAATGAATAATTCCGCCAAGACTCGCTACAGAAAAAACTCTTCAGTAAGAACGTTTTTCAAATATTTAAAAGATGTACTTGAGATAATTGACGAAAATCCGGCTCTTGATATTGAGATGCCGAAAATCGACAAGTCCCTTCCCATATATTTAACATTAGACGAGTGCATGTCTTTATTAACTGCCGTGAGAAATTACAAGCAGAAGAAGGTATATGAGATGAGAGACTATGCAATTATAACTCTATTTTTAAACACGGGCATGAGGTTATCGGAGCTCGTTGGAATTAATATTAAAGACATCAGGAAGGACGACACTTTAAGAGTTATAGGTAAGGGCAATAAAGATAGGACAATATATTTAAACGACGCGTGCAGGTCGGCGATTGACGAATATTTGAAACTCAGACCTCAAGTAGAGACCGACGCATTGTTTTTAAGCTCCCATGAAAACCGTATTTCAAATCGTGCGGTACAAAAACTTGTTGAAAAGCATTTGAATAATGCGGGTCTTGATTCAGACAGGTACTCTGTACACAAGTTGAGGCACACTGCAGCAACATTAATGTATCAATACGGCAATGCAGATATATTGGCACTTAAAGAAATATTAGGCCACGAAAGTGTAGCTACTACTCAAATATATACACACATTAACAGTGATGTACTTAGAAGTGCCGTTGAAAACAACCCTTTGAGCGAAGTTAAAATTAATAAGAAAGAATAATCTCACATTGTGGGATTATTTTTTTGTTTGAGTGTATAACATTGGCACAAAAAGCCCGCCAATTATAGATAATGGTATGCATTTGTGATATTATTTACTACATGGAGGTGGAACTCATCGAAAGAATAGATTTTGACAGACTTGCTTCTGACGAGGAAGTTCACAAGGAGCTTTTCGGAAATTTAGATGAAAATATAAAAATTATAGAAGAAAATTTTAATGTAAAAATTTCTCTTAAAAGTGAATTTATTGAAATTTTAGGAGAGCCAAGGGACATTGAAATGGTTAAAGCTCTTCTCACAAACTTGGTAGACATAATAAGAAAGCAACAAACCTTAGACAAAAAGACTTTGATTTATTCAATTGAGCTTATTAAGTCAGGGGATTTGAGAAGTGTTGGAGATCTGTTAAATAATACATTAGTTTATACATCAATGGGCAAGCCCATTAAGGCAAAGACCGTGGGACAAGCCAAGTATATAGAAAGTATTAACAACAACGACATAGTCTTCGGCATAGGTCCTGCGGGTACAGGTAAGACTTACCTTGCAGTTGCCGCAGCAGTTAGAGAATTTAAAAATAAAAAAGTTAACAGAATAATTCTCACACGCCCTGCAGTAGAAGCGGGGGAAAGTTTGGGCTTTTTGCCGGGGGACTTGCAAATGAAGGTTGACCCTTATCTAAGGCCTTTATATGATGCGCTTTTTGAAATCTTAGGACAAGAGACTTATAACAAATACGTAGAAAAGGGCATGATTGAAATTGCACCTCTAGCATATATGAGAGGCAGGACCCTGGATTCGGCTTTTATAATTTTAGATGAGGCGCAGAACACTACCAATGAACAAATGAAAATGTTTTTGACCCGTTTAGGTTACGGCTCAAAAGTTGTCGTTACCGGAGACATTACACAAATTGATTTACCTCGCGGTAAAGCTTCAGGACTTAAAAATGTTTTGAAGATTTTAGACGGAGTAAAGGGAATAGACATTATTTATCTTGGCAAAAAAGACATAGTAAGACATCCGTTGGTTCAAAGAATAATTACGGCTTACGAAAAATTTGAAAATAGAAAAGAAATAGAAAAGAAAGAAACGGAAACGAAAAAGAATGGTTGAAGTTGATTTTTCAAACAGACAGGAAGATATTTTAATAGATCAGGACACTATGGACTTTTTGACTAAGGTCATAGAGACTACTTTGGAACTTGAGGATTTAAGACAAGACTCTTATGTCTCCGTTTCACTTGTTGGAGAGGAAGAAATTCAAGCTCTAAACAGAGACTACAGAAATGTAGATGCCATAACGGATGTCTTATCTTTTCCTTTAGACGAGAGCCTAATTGATCTTTTGATTTTAGGCGACATTGTAATTAATACAAAGAGAGTTATGGAGCAGGCCGAAGAATTTAATCACTCATACAAGAGAGAATTAGGTTATCTTTGTGCGCACAGCACACTTCATCTCTTGGGCTACGACCATGAGGTGGAAAGCGAAAAGAAAATAATGCGGGAGAAAGAAGAAAAAGTAATGAATTATCTTGATCTTACGAGGTGATTTTATGAAAAGAGGAAGCTTTATATCTTCCTTTAACTTTGCGGTACAGGGAATAATTTCATCTTTAAAAACAGAGAGAAATATGAAGTTTCACTATATGGCGGCAATTGCCGTAATAATTATTTCTCTTTTTTTTAAGATTACAAAAACGGAATTTATTCAACTCCTTTTTGCCATTACTCTTGTGATTTCTCTTGAGCTTGTAAACACTGCGATAGAAAGAACTATTGATATACATGTACACGAGTACAACCCCATTGCAAAACTTGCTAAGGACGTTGCGGCGGGAGCGGTTTTAATATCAGCAATTAACGCTTTAATAACTGCGTATTTAATATTTTATGACAAGTTTTCAAAATTCGGATTTTGGTTTGTACATAAGGTTAAGAACTCCGACATGCACATGATGGTTGTGTCCATAGGACTTGTCCTTCTTCTGACAATTGGAGGTAAACTTCTTTTGGCAAATAAAAGGGGAGGAAGTTATTTTCAAGGCGGTGGAGTAAGTGGGCACAGCGCCATAAGTTTTTGTGCCGCCACAATTATTTCGATGGTTGCACAGAACGGAGTAATTACAGTGTGCGCCTTTATTTTGGCCTTTTTGGTCGCTGAAAGCAGAGTTGAGGGGAAGATACACAAGCCTATAGATACGGCCTTAGGAGCCGTATTAGGAGTTTGTGTTGCCATATTTATATTTAAGGTTGTGGGATAATGGATACAAAAGAAATGATAAAAAAAGCCCTTTGGGCAAAGGAACATTCAAGCTATACACCTTACTCTAATTTTAAAGTAGGGTGCTGCGTAGAAATGGAAGACGGAAGTATTTACACAGGTGGCAATATTGAAAATGCCTCATATTCTCCCACAAATTGTGCGGAGAGAACGGCAATTTTTAAAGCCGTAAGTGAAGGAAAGAGAGAAATAAAGAAGCTTGTAGTGACAGGCGGCGATGACTACGCTTATCCATGCGGAGTCTGCCGTCAGGTAATTCGCGAATTTTCTAAAAACCCTATAATTATTGTAGCTAAAAATGAAGATGAGTATAAAGAATTTACATTGGAAGACTTGTTGCCATACAGTTTCGGACCGGAGGATTTAATTTGATATTCAAATCAGGATATGTTGCAGTTGTGGGAAGGCCTAATGTAGGCAAGAGCACATTGCTTAACAGAATAATAGGAGAAAAGTTGTCTGCCATTTCAGACAAACCTCAAACAACGAGAAATAAAATTCAAATGATATATACCGACGAAAAAATGCAGGTAATATTTTTGGATACACCGGGGATACAAACTCCAAAGAATAAATTGGGAAACTATATGTTAAATGTCAGCGAATCGTCCCTTAAAGAAAGTGACTTGATTACATATATAGTAGATACTTCTGAAGAAATCGGAAGACTTGACACCTATATAATTGAAACTCTTAAAAAGTTAAACGATGAAGTTCCCGTAATTCTTTTGATAAATAAAATTGATGAATTGGAAAAGGAAAAATTACTGCCATTAATATCAATGTATAGTGAACTGAATTTATTTAAAGAAATAATTCCCGTAAGTGCATTAAAAGGCGACGGAATTAACATATATATGGATGAAGTTTACGAATTGTTGGAAGAAGGGCCCATGTATTTTCCTGACGACATGATAACTGATATGCCGGAAAAATTCATCGTTTCCGAAATCATAAGAGAAAAAGCTCTTTTAAATTTGGAAGAAGAAGTACCTCACGGAGTTGCCGTGTCCATTGATACCTTTAAAGAAAAAGATAAGCTTATAGAGATTGATGCCACAATCTATGTGGAAAGAGATTCTCACAAAGGCATAATAATTGGAAGAAACGGCTCGATGCTTAAAAAAATCGGCACAAGCGCAAGACTTGAACTTGAAAAGTTTTTGGGCAAGAGGGTTGTACTTAACCTTTGGGTTAAAGTGGAGAAAAACTGGCGTGAAAAAGACGCCAAGGTAAAATATTTCGGTTATAAGTAATGAAAAGTTGCAAGGGAATTGTAATTGCAGAACAAAAATTGGGAGAAAGCAGTAAGAGAGTTGTACTGTATACAGATAACTACGGCAAGGTAACTCTCTATGCAAAGGGAGCCTATGGAAAAAATTCAGGCATATTGGCAGCTACAAGTATGTTTTGCATGTCGCAGTTTGAACTTAACGAGTCTGAAAATTTTCACTACATAAAAAGGTCGGAAATTTTAGATGTACATTATGATTTGTCCAACTCATTTGAAAGATTGATATATGCTTCCTTTGTAGCTGAGTTGGTCTACAGAGCTACAATGGAGGAAGAAAAAAACCCTAAGGCATTTATGCTTTTGGAAAAGACTTTAAAAGTGATGGAAGCTTATGACCCTAAATTAACGGCAATTGCCTTCGGAATAAAATTTGTGTCTTTAATAGGATATCTTCCCGTTACCAAAGGCTGTATTTACTGCGGCACAAAAGATGTACGCATGTTTTCATCTAAAGAGGGAGGCTATATATGTGAAGAACACTTGCCCAATCTTTCTGTGGAAACTTATAAAGAAGGAATATTTGTAACACCTGAAGAGGTTAAGATTTTAAACATATTGCTATATAATACTTACGAGGAAATTTTTAAATGGGATTTTGACACTGCTTCATTAAACAATGTCTTTAATACTATTTTAAATTATATAAGAGAGAATTTAGATATTAATAAATTTAATTCCCTCACATTTGTAAGCTAAGGAGGATTTATGTATTTTCAAGATTTAATTGAAAGTTTACAAAATTATTGGAAAAAGCAAGGCTGCATAAACTTAGAGCCTTACGACATTGAAAAGGGTGCAGGCACAATGAACCCTCATACTTTTATGAGATCATTAGGACCTGAATCTTGGAGAACGGTTTATGTTGAACCGTCAAGAAGACCTGCCGACGGCAGATATGGGGAAAACCCCAACAGACTATACCAACATCATCAATTGCAAGTTATTTTAAAACCTTCTCCTGAAAATGTGCAGGAATTATATTTAAAATCACTTGAAGTTATAGGAATTGATGTTTTAAAGCACGACATCAGATTTGTAGAAGACAATTGGGAGTCACCCACACTTGGTGCATGGGGCCTCGGTTGGGAAGTATGGCTTGACGGCATGGAAATTACACAATTTACTTACTTCCAACAAGTGGGCAGCGTAAACTGTGATCTTGAGTCGGCGGAACTCACCTACGGTCTTGAAAGAATTGCAATGTATTTACAAGACGTTGAATCTGTTTATGACATTAAGTGGAACGAAAATATAACTTACGGAGACATATTTAAAAAACCGGAGTATGAACATTCGCTATACAGCTTTGAACTTTGTGACATAGACATGCTAAGAAATCTCTTTACAACTTATGAAAAAGAATCGGAGAGAATTTTGGAACTTGGTGTTGTACTTCCGGCATATGACTATGCCTTAAAGTGCTCACATACATTTAACGTACTTGATGCAAGAGGAGCAATATCCGTTTCCGAAAGAGCTGTGTATATCAGCAGAGTAAGAAATCTTGCAAGAAAAGTTGCCGTTAAATACTTGGAACAAAGAAAAGAAATGGGATATCCTCTACTAAAGGAGGTTAAAAATGATTAATTATTTATTGGAAATAGGAGTGGAAGAACTCCCTTCAAGATATATTGACGATGCACTTTCACAAATAGGTTCCTATTCGAAGAATATGCTAAGTGAATATTCAATCTCCTACGATGCAATTAAGACCTATGCTACGCCGAGACGTTTAGTCTTATTAATAGAAAACATCGGCGAAAGACAACCTGAAAGAGAAGAAATTGTAAGAGGACCTTCAGCCAAAATTGCTTTTGACGAAGACAAAAATCCTACAAAACCTTTACAGGGATTTTTAAAGTCACAAGGACTAAGTATAAATGATATATACACGGAAGTAGTTAAAAATACAGAATATGTTTTTGCAAAGAAGACAATACCCGGCAAAGACATTCGTGAAGTATTAAAAGTTGAAATACCTGAGCTTATAAAGAAAATCCACTTTGAAAAGACTATGAGATGGGGAGGCAAACAACTTAGATTTGCAAGACCTATCAGATGGCTGCTTTCAATATTGGAAGACGAAGTCTTAGAGTTTGACCTTGAAGGCATTGTTTCATCAAATGTAACTCGCGGGCACAGATTTTTGGGCTCATCAAGTATAAAAGTAAATAATGTCCATGAATACGAAAAACTTTTGGAAGAGAACTATGTAATTTTAGATCAAAACAAGAGAAAAGACATTATTAAGTACGGCACGAAAAAATTGGCCAAATCTGTAGGCGGAGAAATTAAAGACGACGAGGATCTTTTAAACGAGCTTACTTATATTGTTGAGTATCCCACGCCTATTATGGGAAGTGTAAAAGAAGAGTACTTAAAGCTTCCCAAGATTGTAATTACTACACCAATGAGAGAACATTTGAGATTTACACCCGTTCTTGATTCAGACGGAGAACTTATGCCTTACTTCATCACTATCAGAAACGGCGTTGAAGATTACAAGGATATAGTAATCTCCGGCAATGAAAAAGTTTTAGGCGCAAGACTTGAAGACGCAAAGTTTTTCTACAATGATGACATTGAAAAGGGATCTGAATTCTTCATTGATGAGTTAAAGAAAATTACTTTCCAAGAAAAATTGGGAACTATATTTGAAAAAACAAACAGAGTTGAAAAACTAAGTATAGATATAGGAAATGTATTGGAAGTTGGAGAAGAGACTATTAACTCCGTAAGACGCGCTGCAGAACTTTCAAAGTTTGACCTTGCAACAAAGATGGTGCAAGAATTTACAGAACTCCAAGGAGCTATTGGACGCATATACACTTCCATTTGGAGAGAACCTGAAATTGTTTCAAAGGCAATTGAAGAACAGTACATGCCAAGATATGCAGGAGGAGAACTTCCTTCAACTACAACAGGTTCAATACTTGCAATTGCAGACAAACTTGATACCATTGTAGGACTTTTTGCAGTTGATTTAATTCCAACAGGCTCACAAGACCCCTTCGGTCTTAGAAGAAATGCAATCGGAATTATAAACATCATCAACGAAAGACGTTGGGACATTTCCATTGCACATTTAGTAGACTATTCACTATATGCCTATGTAAATGAAAACAACTTAGTCTTCGACTATGAAAAAGTTAAAGAAAATATTTTGAATTTCTTTGTAGGCAGAACAAAGAATATGTTACTTGAAAGAGAAATCAGATACGACGTTGTAGACAGCATTGTAGACAATGACGACAGCCTAATTACAATTTTTGAAAAGGGAAGTGCTCTGAATGAATACTTTAAAAAAGATTTAAGTTCGGAAATCGAAGCCTTTTTGAGAATTAAAAATATTGTTTCAAAAAATCCTTCCTTAGGTAAAGTGAGTGAAGAACTTTTTGAACAGGACGAAGAAAAAAAACTTTACGAAGCTTACAGTGAAATAAAAGACTCATATCAAACCTACGTTGATCAAAGAGAATATGAAAAGGCATTAGATTTAATCTTCGGTTTGAAAGACTTCGTTCATACCTTCTTTGACAATGTAATGGTTATGAGCGACAAGGAAGAAGTGAAGGATAACAGACTCAGTCTTCTTTGCAAAATAGACGAGGATTTAAATAAAATTTTTGACATTGGCAAAATTGTAGAACAATAGTGGTGATAGAGTGAACTTGACTGATAGGCAAAGAGAAATCGTAGAAATGGTAAAAAAGGAAGGCCTTCTCACAGGCAATGCAATTGCAGATAAATTAGGCCTTTCAAGAGCTACCATCAGATCCGACTTGTCAATTCTAACAATGATGAATATTTTGGGAGCAAGACCAAGAGTCGGTTATTTCTATACCGGAAAGACGGAGGTTACTCTTCTTACTGAAAGAGTGAGACAAATAACCGTTGAATCTACAATGTCACTACCTGTTGTAGTGGATGTAAATACAACAATATATGATGCCATTGTGTCCATGTTTTTAGAAAATGTGGGCACCCTTTATATAACTGAAGACGGTTATTTAAAAGGAGTGGTCTCCAGAAAGGACATGTTAAGGTCAACTATCTCAAGAGATGATCTTACAAGTATTCCTGTGGCAATGGTTATGAGCAGAATGCCTAATATCCACTACGTCTATGGAACGGACAGCGTCCTTGAGGGTGCAAAAAAAATCTTTTTACAAGACATAGACGGTCTGCCTGTTGTAGAAGATGAAAACGGAAAACTGAAAGTTATAGGTCGCTTTACTAAGACGAATATTGTAAAACTTTTTGATGAAATTTTTGAAGGAGAGTAAATTGCCTGAAGCTGAAATAATAATATATGTAATATCCGACTCCATTGGAGAGACAGGGGAACTCATTGCCAAGAGCAGTGTAAAACAGTTTGAAAAAGAAAACTATGAAATAAAAAGATTTCCATACCACAACAGTGTAGAACAAATTCAACCAATTTTGGAAGAGGCCGCAAAGCAAAAGAAAGCTTTGGTAGTCTATACCAATGTACAAAAAGACACGAGAGACTATATTTCAAAAACTTCTCGTGAACTTAATATAAAGACGGTTGACGTTATGGGTGAGCCCATGGACAAGCTGGAAGAAATACTTGGATATCCGCCGCTACGTGAACCCGGTCTTATCAGACGACTTGATGAAAACTATTTTAAAAAAGTTGAAGCCATTGAATTTGCAGTTAAGTATGACGACGGAAAAGATCCGCGAGGCATAATTAACTCCGATATTTGCATACTTGGCATTTCAAGAACTTCAAAGACACCTTTGTCAATGTACTTGGCAAATAAATTTTACAAGGTTTGCAATATACCTCTTGTGCCGGAAATTCCCGTGCCGAAAGAAGTATATAATAAAGATCCTCGCAGAATAATCGGATTGACAGCTTCTCCTAAAAAGATTATCTCCATAAGAGAGGAAAGACTTAAAAACTTAGGTCTTACAGGAGGTTCCAAGTACGCAAACATAGCCAGAATAGAAGATGAAATCGTCTATGCAAATGAAATTATGACCGGTTTAGGTGCTCTGATAATAGATGTAACAAATAAAGCGATAGAGGAAACGGCTGAATTAATTATGAGCCATATGAGAAAAAATTTCGGGTGATTTATGAACTTCAGAGAACAAAGGGAAGACCTTGAATCAAAAATACTTTCTAAATACGCGACTCTATCCAAGGACGGAGTACGAGATGTAAAAGAAGATGAGTGCAGTATCAGAACATCTTTTCAAAGAGACAGGGACAGAATACTTCACTCCAAGTCTTTTCGCAGGTTGAAACACAAGACTCAAGTTTTTATCGCTCCGCGAGGAGATCACTTTAGGACAAGGCTTACTCATACCTTGGAAGTATCACAAATCGGAAGAACAATGGCAAGAGCCTTAATGCTTAATGAAGACTTGATTGAAGCTATTGCCCTCGGTCATGATTTAGGTCACACACCCTTTGGCCACAGCGGCGAGAATGTCCTGGCAAAATTGAATCCAAATGGATTCCATCACAATATTCAAAGCTTGAGAGTTGTTGAATTTATTGAGAGAAGAGAAGACACTATCGGGCTTAATTTGACTAAAGAAGTAAGAGACGGGATTAGAAATCACACAGGGGATAAAGAGGCATCAACTCTTGAAGGAAAACTCATAAAGTACGCGGACAGAATTGCTTATATTAATCACGACATTGATGATGCAATCAGAGCGGGAATAATTACAAAGGAAGATTTGCCCAAGGAATTAATTGAAATTTTAGGAGATACTAACTCCAAGAGAATTAACTCAATGATTACCGGAATTATAGATGAAAGTTACGGCAAAGACAAAATAAAAATGGCAGATGAAAAGTATCAAGCCACTATGGCTCTTAGACAATTTATGTTTAAAAGAGTTTATTTAGACGACGTTGTAAAAAGCGAAGAAGAAAAAATCGATAGACTTCTTACTGAGCTTTATCAATATTTTTCTCAAGATATTATGAGGATCCCAAAGCATCACTTGGATTTATATGAAAATTTAGAAAATAGAGATGAGATTGTAACAGATTACATAGCAGGTATGACGGACAGATTTGCCGTGGACTGTTGGAAGAGTATTTTTGTACCTAAATCTTGGGGTATGTAATGGCATATTTTATTAACGACGATGTAATTGCTGAAATAAGAAGCAAGGCAAACATTGTAGAAGTAATTTCTGAATATGTAGATTTAAACAAAAGGGGAGCCAACTATTTAGGACTTTGTCCGTTTCACAAAGAAAAGACTCCTTCTTTTTCTGTGTCTGAAAGTAAGGATATGTTTCACTGCTTCGGATGCGGCGTAGGCGGAGATGTGATTACATTTGTCATGCGCATGGAAAACTTAGGCTTTGTTGAAGCGGTAAAATTTTTAGCAGACAAATACAATGTAACTCTATCTCAAAAAGCTGAAAATAAAGAATTAGTTACAAAGAAAGAAAGAGGGTATTTGGTTAACAGAGAAGCCGGGTATTTTTACGTCAAAAATATATTTCAGTCGAAGCGTGCACTTAGCTATCTTAACAATAGAAAAATAAACAGGGATGTGGCGGTTAAGTTCGGATTGGGTATGTGTCCGGACAAATCTGACGGCTTAGTGGAATACTTAATTTCAAAAGGCTTTAAAGAAGATGAGCTTGTGGAATACAATCTTGCTGTAAAAAGTTCCAAGGGCGACAAATACTATGACAGGTTCAGAAACAGACTTATGTTTCCAATTATCGATCCCAGGGGACGCGTCATTGCCTTTGGTGGAAGAGTCTTCGGAGATGAACTGCCCAAGTATTTGAACTCAAGGGAGACCATTGTATATAACAAGGGCGACAATCTTTACGGCTTAAATGTTCTTAGCAAAGAGTCGGATAGAGAGAGAATTATTTTAGTAGAAGGATATATGGATGTTATATCTATCTATAAAAGTGGTATAAATTACAGTGTAGCAAGTTTAGGTACGGCACTTACGCCGAATCAGGGAAAACTTTTAAAGAGATACGGTAAAGAAGTTATAATTTGCTACGACGGCGACAATGCCGGTGTCAATGCTACGTTAAGAGCAATTGATGTACTTAACTCGGTAGACGTTTCTCCAAAGGTTTTACATTTGCCTGAGGGCCTGGATCCCGATGATTATATTAAAAAATACGGTGCATTCAGCTTTGAGGCATTAATAAAAAACGGAGAGAATGCCGTTGAGTACAAACTCAATTACGAAAAATCCAATTACAATTTAAAGACTCCCGACGGACTTACTATGTACATAAACAGGGCGTTAACCATTATTTCAAAGATTAAAAATCCTATTGAAAGGGATATATATACTGAGAAGTTGTCAAAAGATTATTCAATTTCAAAAGATGCGCTTAATTTACAATTGTCATCGGTGCTAAACTACAACAAGCCAAGAACAGATTTTAAGAGAATTGAAAAATTTAAGAAAGGTGAAGGCAGAACAAGGGCGGAAGAACAGCTTATATCTTATGCATTAAAAGACAAAGCTGTCTACGATTTAATAAACAGCAGCCTTACTTCTTTAGATTTTTCAGATATTAAGGTGCGAATTCTCTTTGAAAAATTGGGTGAGCTTTACAAGTTGGACAACTACAGCTATAATAAGGTTCTTAACGTTCTTTTAGAACAGGAGCTTATAGACAAAAATTTTGCCGACAGAATTCTTCAAACTGAATTGCCTACAGATGTGGAAGAGCTATCGAAAGAGCTGATAATTAATATAAAAAGAGGCAGTTTAATTGAGAAGAGAGATTTTATTTCAGCAAGTATTTCTGAAATGGAATCCGGCGAAGCTTCTTATGACAAAGAAGATTTAAACGCTTTAGTCAAAGAACTTTATTCAATCAATGTCAAGCTGAAATCTCTTTAAAGGAGGAGAATATGAGCATGGATTATAATTTAGAAGATGATTCTACTTCAAAAGAGTCGATAATTAATGAACTTAAAAGTACAGGCAAAAAGAGAGGCAAAATTACTTTTAAAGAATTTGCCAATGCATTTGAAGATATAGACATGGATTCCGATGAAATTGATGACATATACCAAGATTTTGAAAACGAAGGAATCGAAATTTTAGACGAAGAAAAAGAAGAGGATCCTGAATCTGACGATAAACAAGATGATAAATCCGAAGACGACATGAGCGTGCCAAAGGGAATAAGTGTCGACGACCCGGTCAGAATGTATCTTAAAGAAATCGGAAAGATTCCTTTACTTACTGCAGAAGAAGAAGTGGAAATTGCAAAGCGTATGGAAGCAGGAGACGAGCTTGCTAAAAAAGAATTGGCTGAAGCAAACTTAAGGCTTGTAGTAAGTATTGCAAAGAGATACATCAACAGAGGTATGAGCTTTTTGGATCTAATTCAAGAAGGTAACTTAGGTCTTATGAAAGCTGTTGAAAAATTCGACTATACAAAGGGATTTAAGTTTTCAACTTATGCGACTTGGTGGATACGTCAAGCTATAACAAGAAGTATTGCCGACCAAGCAAGGACCATTAGAATTCCTGTGCACATGGTTGAAACTATAAATAAGCTTGTGAGAGTTCAAAGACTTTTGGTACAAGAGCTTGGAAGAGATCCTCTACCTGAAGAGATTGCAAAGGAAATGGATATAGATGTGGAAAGGGTTAGAGAAATTCAAAAGATTGCTCAAGAACCTGTTTCACTTGAGACACCGATTGGTGAAGAGGAAGACTCTCACTTGGGAGACTTTATTCCTGATGAGGAAATATTATCTCCTTCCGATGCGGCAACATTTATTCTTTTGAAAGAACAATTGGAAGATGTATTGGAAACTCTTACAGACAGAGAGAAAAAAGTTTTGACATTGCGATTCGGATTGGAAGACGGTAAGGCAAGAACATTGGAAGAAGTTGGCAAGGAATTTGACGTAACGAGAGAAAGAATTCGTCAAATTGAAGCAAAAGCCCTTAGAAAACTTCGCCACCCAAGTAGAAGCAGAAAGTTAAAGGATTTTTTAGAGTAATGGATATGTCAAAGAGACTTCTCACAATAGCAAATTTGGTTGAGAAAAACTCAATTGTAGCAGATATAGGCACGGATCATGGATTTGTGCCTTTTTATTTGCTTGAAAATAATATAGCGGACAAAGTTTACCTTTCCGAAATAAGCAAGGACTGTCTTCATAAAGCTGTAGAACTATTTGACGGCAGGTATAAAGGCAAGTGCGACTTTATTTTGTCAGACGGTTTAAAAGAATTTGAAGCGAAGGACATTAAAGTTGATACGGTTATTATTGCAGGCATGGGAGGAGAACTGATAAGCAATATTTTGGAACAGTCCCTTGAGTACGTTAAAGGCATTGACACTTTAATCTTACAGCCTGTACAGGCCCCTGAGCTGCTACGTCAATACTTAATTGAAAACAAATTTAAAATTTTAGACGAAATTATTGTGAGAGATAAAAAGTTTTATGAAATTATTGTTGCAAAGTATTCGGGCGCTGAAAATGAAAAGAGAGAGGAATACTATGTCCCGCGCAATGTACTACAAATTAATAGTGACTTTATAGAGTATATAAAATACAATATTGATAAGAGGAAGAAAATTTTACAAAAAATAAGTTTCAGCGATATCGGCAGATGTAGAGTATTGGCGAAGACAGGCGCTAAAATAGCAAACTTAAATAGAGAAATATTTTTATTTGAAGAGGTGTTACATGACAAAAATAAGTGATGTTGTAAATTATTTAGAGACAATTGCTCCTACAAGTACTCAGGAAGAGTGGGACAACGGCGGCAAACAAGTTTTTTATGACAATGATCTTAAAAAGATATTGGTAGCAATGGACCTTAAGGACACAACAGTTGCAACGGCAATAAAAGAAGGCGTGAATTTAATTATAACTCATCACCCTGTGTTCTTTGACCCCTTAAAAAGTATTGACACGACAAACTACAAGGGCAAACTCATTGATGAACTTATGAAGAATGAAATCTCCGTTTATTCGACACATACGGCAATGGATGTAGCGGAAGAAGGAGTTAATAAGGCCTTTGCGGAAAAACTTGAAATCGGAAATTATGAAGGTCTTGTTGAGGTAAAGGACGGCCTTTACCTTGGAGGCATCGGCGATGTGCCGGATTATTCCAAAAAATCTCTTACAGTCTTCATTATCAATTTGAAGAAAATATTAAAGCCTGAATTTTTAAAAATTTACGGCAGAGTAAATGAAAGAATTGAAAAGATAGCATGGTGCGGCGGAAGCGGTGCAGACTTTATAAAAGTTGCAAAAGAAAAGGGTGCAGATCTTTACATTACAGGAGATGTACCCTACCACGAAGGGCAACGAGCATATGAAGAAGGCTTAACAGTTATAGACATTGGGCATTTCGCAAGTGAAAAACCGATTTTACAAAAGATTAAGAATCTAATCAATGAAAAGTTTGATGCTGAAGTAATTTTGGTTGAAGAAAATTCCTTTTTAGTAAGCGCGGAATAAAACAAAATATTATTTTAAGACTCTCAAATTAATTATTAATTTGGGAGTTTTTTTATTGACAAGTATACATATATCATTAAAATAAATTAAGGATAGTTAAATTTTTTGTTTAATATATGTTATAGAGGTAATTAAATGGATATAGGACAAAAGTTAAAGGAACTACGCATACAAGCGGGCCTTACACAGGAAGAATTGGCTGAAAGGTCAAATTTGACAAAGGGATTTATATCTCAAGTTGAAAGGAATTTGACTTCGCCGTCTATGACTACTTTTTTTGACATCTTGTCAGCCTTAGGTAAGGAGCCTGCTGAATTTTTTAACGGAATGTCAAAGGATAAGTATGTGTTTAAAATAGAAGAACAAGTTGAAAGCAATAATGAAGAGTTAGGCCATTCCCTTACATGGATAGTGCCGACTTCTCAAAAAAATTTAATGGAGCCCATTGTATTAAGGCTAAGCCCCGGTGGCAAGACTAAAGCCGTACCGCCATTTGAAGGAGAGGTTTTAGGTTATCTAATTGAAGGGGACAGCGTCATTTTATATTACGGCGAAGACAAAAGCGAAATTAAAAAGGGAGAATGTTTTTACATTAGTGCCGACAGGGAGCACCACATAGAAAATTTAGGCGAAGATAAGGCAGTGCTACTTTGGATCAGTGCGCCGCCGCATTTTTAGGAGGGGTAAATGGATCAAAATGTTTTGGATTTGATTAACGTTTCAAAGTCATATGGAGATAATTTAATTTTAGACAATTTAAGTTTAAGTGTTAAACATAGTGAATTTTTGACTTTACTAGGCCCCAGCGGCTGTGGCAAGACTACAACTCTTAGAATAATCGGAGGCTTCGAATACCCGGATAAGGGCAAGGTCATGTTTGAAGGTAGAGAAGTAACAGATCTTGAACCTTATGAGAGAAAAGTGAATACTGTTTTTCAAAAGTATGCCTTGTTCCCTCACATGAATGTATTTGAAAATATAGCCTTCGGTTTAAAGATAAAGAAGATGGACAAATTAGACATTGTAAAAAATGTCCGTGAAGTTTTGTCTTTGGTTAATTTAAAAGGTTTTGAAAACAGAAGCATAAGCTCACTTTCAGGAGGGCAACAACAGAGAGTTGCCATTGCAAGAGCCCTCGTTAATAAACCTACACTTTTGCTCTTGGACGAGCCATTGGGTGCTTTGGACTTAAAGCTTAGAAAAGATATGCAGGTCGAGCTTAAAAAGCTACAACAGGCTACGGAAATTACTTTTATTTACGTAACTCACGATCAGGAAGAAGCTCTCACTATGAGTGACAAGGTTGTAATTTTAAACGAAGGGGTTATTCAACAAATAGGAACGCCTACTGATGTTTATAACGAGCCCGCCAATGCTTTTGTGGCTGACTTTATCGGCGAAAGTAATATCCTTCCGGGAATTATGAGGGGAGATTACTTAGTCGAATTTGAAGGAGCGGAGTTTAAATGTGTGGATAAGGGCTTTGAAAAAGAAGCTGACGTCGAAGTAGTAATACGACCTGAAGACGTTGAGCTTGTAAGTCCTGATGCAGGTATATTGACGGGATTTGTGACAAGCGTTGTGTTTAAAGGCGTTCACTACGAAATGATTGTGGATATAAACGGTGCTGACTGGATTGTTCAGTCTACTGTAAAAAGAGACGTGGATCAGGAAGTGGGAATATATGTTTTGCCTGATAACATTCACGTTATGAAGTCGGGAGGCAGTATATGAAAAAATTTGGATACATGTACTATATTTGGGCAATAGTCTTTATTCTGTTTCCTTTATTATTGGTATTTTTCTATTCAGTAAACACAGGGGAAGCAGATGATTTTTCAAACCTTGCCTTTACTTTTGAAAACTATAGACGGTTTTTTGAGCCTTTATACTTAAAAATTTTAGCTCTATCAATAGGCATTTCTCTTTTATCAACTGCGGCATGTTTTATAATCGGCTATCCCATTGCTTATTTTATTGCAGGCTTAAAAGAATCTAAGAGAAATACATTAATCCTTTTATTTATTATTCCAATGTGGATGAACTTTTTGCTCCGTACCTATGCCTGGTTTACTTTACTTGGCAATAACGGATTGTTAAATAAATTCTTGGGGCTTTTCGGATTACATGCTGACCTTATGTACAACTTAAAGGCTGTAATTTTGGGAATGGTTTATAACTTTTTACCTTTTATGGTGCTGCCCATTTATTCCGTCTTACTTAAAATGGACTACTCTCTTGTTGAAGCGGCAAGAGATTTGGGTGCAACGGATGCACAGGTATTTAGAAAAGTTATTTTTCCTCTGTCACTGCCGGGTGTTTATACGGGGATAACAATGGTCTTCATTCCCGCTATTAGTACATTTGTAATTCCGTCACTCCTTGGCGGAAACAAATTCTATTTGATAGGTAATTTAATTGAACAACAATTTACTTTTACCGGCAACTGGGGTTTCGGAAGTGCAATATCCGTAATTCTTATAATAATTATGCTATTGGTAATGTATCTAAGCAGAGCGTTTAACAAAGACGAAGCAGGAGGAGGGGGTCTATGGTAAACAAATTTAATAAATTTTTAAAAGACTTCTACATTCTTCTGATATTTTTATTTTTATATGCTCCAATCGCCGTGTTAATAGTATTCAGCTTTAACGACTCTAAAATCAGAGGAGCATGGGCAGGCTTTACTTTTAAATGGTATGAAGAATTAATATATGACCCGATCATATTAAAGTCCTTATATACAACATTAATAGTTGCCGTAATAGCGACGATAGTTTCAACTGTTATTGGAACTCTTGCCGCCGTAGGCATATATAATATGAAAAAAGGTTTCTTAAAGGAATCTCTCTTAAGCATCAATTATTTGCCGGTACTTAATCCCGATATAGTAACTGCCGTTGCTCTTATGGGACTTTTTGCCTTTGTAAAATTGGATCAAGGGTTTTTAACTCTTACAATTGCACACATTGTCTTTTGCATCCCCTATGTAATTTTGTCCATTATGCCGAAGCTGCAACAGTTAGATAAAAATATTGTTGAGGCTGCAATGGACCTTGGTGCAAAGCCTTGGTATGCAATAAAAAATGTTGTGATACCACAAATTATGCCGGGCATTACAACAGGCGCTTTAATGGCCTTTACATTGTCTATAGATGACTTCGTTGTAAGTTTTTTCACAACGGGACAAGGGATACAAAATCTGTCCATCAGTATTTATTCCATGGCAAAGAAGGGGATTAATCCGTCAATTAACGCCTTATCTACAATAATGTTTGTAGTCCTTTTAATTCTTTTAATAATTATAAATAAAAGGACTGCAATGCTTGCAAGGGGGGAAGGTAAATGAAAAAGAGTTTTAGATTGACTGTGATTGTATTTTTCATTTTAATTTTAACTTCCTGCGGAGAAAATAAAAGCGACAAACTTAGAGTATATAACTGGGGCGACTATATAGACCCGGTTACAATTACAATGTTTGAAAGGGAATACGGTGTAAGTGTAAATTACGAGACCTTCTCTTCCAATGAAGATTTATATGTAAAAGTTAAAAAGAGTTCAGACGCCTATGACGTTATTGTACCTTCAGACTACATGATTGAAAGGATGATAGGGGAAGGTCTTATTCAAAAAATAAATTTAGACAATATTCCTAATTTCAAAGGTGTTATTGAAGACATAAAGTATCCTGAGTTTGACCCTACCAATGAATACTCAATGCCATATTTTTGGGGCACAATCGGTGTTATTTATAATAAAAAGATGGTAGACCACAAGGTAGAAGGCTTTGACGAATTATGGAAAAGTGAAAACAAGGGTAAGATTATTATGTACAACTCCATAAGGGACTCAATTGCCATTGCTTTAAAATACAAAGGCTATTCTGTAAATACTTCCGATATTAATGAGTTAATAGAAGCAAAACAGGCTTTAATGGAACAAAAACCTTTGGTATATGCTTATCTTGCCGATGAAGGAAGAGACGTATTGGTTCAGGAAGACGCAGCCATAGGGGTTATGTATTCGGGAGATGCTCTAATGATGATGGAGGAGAATGGCAATTTGGAGTACGTGATTCCAAAAGAAGGGACCAACGTGTGGTATGACTCTTTTGCAATACCTTATAACTCCAAAAATAAAGAGATGGCTGAAAACTTTATAAACTTTATGTTAAGACCTGATATTTCTGCAATAAATGCGGAGTACTGTGTAGGCTATACATCTCCTGTGGAAAAGACGAGAGAGCTTTTGCCTGATGAGCTTAAAAACTCCAATGTTATCTATCCAACAAAAGAAGATCTATCTAAAATGGAAGTATATAAAAACATTCCGGGTATCTTACCTATATATGACAGAATTTGGACTGAAGTCATTGGAACTATGAATTAATTTAACTATTGTAAGTGAAATTTTACCAATTTTATATTTTGAGATAGTATAATAATAATGAGGTGTGATATGAGTAACGATGACAAAAATTTTGACAATATAGAAAATCGCATTAACACTATCTTAAAAGAGGACAACTACAAAGACCTTGACAAGGAGTTTGAAGATACAATTGAGTCTGTAATTTCTTTAATCAGATCAGGAATTTCTCAAGGGATCACCCAAGTTGGTAATGCATTTAATAAACCTGAAAAAAATAGAGGACCCATTAAGCCCGTAGACAATAACAGGTATGTGGACAAGAAACTTATGAAGAAAATGTCATCGACATTTATATATAATGTAATCGGCATAATATCGGGCATATCTGCTTTGGGTATAGCTGATGGCGGCGACAGCTTATTTTTGGGCATGGTCATGGGTCTTATAAGTTTTTTGTGCATTAGAACAAGTATATTAAACAAACGTAGGTCCACAAGGCTTAACAGGTATCTGAGAGAATTGGGCTCAGGCACAGTGATTACAGTAAGAGACTTGGCATCAGCTGTAGGAAGGTCTGAAAAAACAGTAATAGGCGACATTAATTACTATATTAAAAAGGATGTTTTAAAAGAAGCACGTTTAGTTGATGACAACAGAATATTTTTATTGGATAAAGCCACTTATGAAATGTACAAGGGCTATGACAAGAGCTTGGTCTATGAAAATAAAAAGGAACTTTCAGGAAGTGCAGAAGCCATATCTAAAGACCAGTATGTTAAAGGCTTAGACGATTTGCCTAAGCATGTTGAGGCGTTAAATAGAGAAAAAATTGGACTTCCTGCTGAGATTGAAGGCAAGGTAGATAAGATTATAAACATAGTTCAGGTTATTTCCGATTACGGAAAAGAACACAAAGAAATAATCCCCGACTTAAGTAAGTTTTCAAGCTATTATTTGCCGGCTACCATAGAACTCACTAAAAGATACAAACAGTTTATGCCTGTGGATACGGAAGACTCATTAAAGTCCAGGGAAGAAATTTCAAAGACCTTGGATACTATTGAATACGGATTTAACTCCTTAATTGAAAATATTCAAAAGGATTTAGTCATGGATACAAAGGCAGATATAACAGTTTTAAAGCAGATGCTTAAACAAGACGGACTTGTAAAAGAAAGGAACGAATTATGGAAAGAGAAATAAAACTCACTCTTGACAACACAGAAGACGTACCGGAATTAAAAATTGATGATTTAAAAAATGAACCTAAGATGCCTGTAAATGAAGTAGTACTTACAGAAGAAGAAATGAAAATGGTCGATGAATTTGCAAAATCCATTGATTTAAAAAAGACCAATGAAATTTTGGAATACGGATCAGGTGCTCAAACTCAGATAGCAAATTTTTCCGAAAAGACATTAAACCAAGTTAAGACAAAGGACTTAGGCGAAGTGGGGAATATGCTTGGAGATATTGTTAATGAACTTAAGTCTTTTGACGTGGACGAAAAAGACAAAGGTCTGTCTAAATTTTTTAAGAAGACGTCAAATAAGTTTACAGCACTTCAAACAAAATATCAAAGTGTAGAAAAAAACGTGGAAGACATATCCAAAAACCTTGAGGCTCATCAAGTGACTTTGATGAAAGACATTGCCACAATGGATCAAATGTATGAGCTTAACTCTTCATATTACAAAGAGTTGTCCATGTATATAATGGCGGGTAAAAAGAAATTAGAAGAAGCAAAGGCTGTAGAGCTTGCCGCTTTAGAAAAAGAAGCTGTAGAAACTAATTCACCTGCGAAGATTCAGGAAGCAAAAGACTTTAGAGAATCAATTCACAGATTTGAAAAGAAACTTCACGACTTGGATTTAACTAGAATGGTCTCACTTCAAATGGCACCGCAAATAAGAATGATTCAAGCAGGCAACACTGTAATGGTGGAAAAAATACAATCCACAATTGTAAATACAATTCCTCTTTGGAAGAGTCAAATGGTATTGGCAATGGGATCATTACACACATCACAAGCAGCCAAAGCTCAAAGGCAGGTAACGGAACTCACAAACGATTTGTTGAGAAAGAACGCGGAGGCGTTACATCAAGCTTCAGTAGAAACAACAAAGGCGGCTGAGGAAAGTATTATTGACATAGAGACAATTAAGTACACCAATGACCAGCTCATAAGCGCCTTGAAAGAAGTAAGACAAATTCAAGAAGACGGAGTTAAGAAAAGACTTGCGGCAGCAGATGAAATTCAAAAATTGGAAAATGAATTAAAGACAAATCTTATGGCGATAGCAAGAGGAGAAGAACCTCTACAATAGAAAAAGACCGGAAATCCGGTCTTTTTTTGTGCTTATTAAACATTAAATTTAAACAAGACAACGTCGCCGTCTTGCATTACATATTCTTTGCCTTCACTTCTTATCAGGCCAAGCTCTCTTGCTTTTACCATTGAGCCTGTCTTTACAAGGTCATCGTAGGAAATAACATCGGCTTTAATAAATCCTCTTTCTATATCAGAGTGGATTTTGCCTGCGGCTTCAGGTGCCTTGGTTCCTTTCTTAATTGTCCAAGCTCTTGTTTCCTGTTCACCTGTAGTTAAGAAACTCATAAGTCCCAATAGGGAATAGGAAGACTGTATAAGTTTATCTAATCCTGATGATTTCACACCCATTTCTTCAAGGAACATTTCTTTTTCATCATCTTCAAAGCCTGCAATCTCAGCTTCCAATTCAGCGTTTATAACTATACATTCATCGCCGTGTGACTTTGCAAACTCTCTTACTTCTTTTACATATTCGTTAGAATTGCCGTCGTCTTTTAAAGATTCCTCATCTACATTAGCACAGTAGATAATTGGCTTTGATGTAAGGAGTTGGAAGTTTCTGATCATTTTCTCCTCTTCAGGTGTAAGCTCAACAGTTCTTGCAGGCTTTCCTTCTTCAAGGGCTTCTTTAATTTTAATTAAAAGGTCCAACTCCGGCCTTAAACTCTTGTTAGCCTTTGCTTGCTTGTCTAATTTTGAAATCCGTTTTTCAACTTGCTCCAAGTCGGAAAAAATAAGTTCCAAGTTGATTACATCAATATCTCTTAATGGGTCGACAGATCCGTCTACGTGAATAATGTTTTCGTCGTCAAAACATCTGACCACATGAACCAATGCATCAACTTCTCTTATATTTGATAAAAATTGATTGCCAAGCCCTTCGCCTTTACTTGCGCCTTTTACAAGGCCCGCGATGTCAAAAAACTCGATAGTTGCATATATAATCTTTTTTGAATGACTTAAATCTGAAAGGGCTTTAAGTCTTTCGTCAGGCACAGTTACAACACCTACATTTGGTTCAATTGTTGCAAAAGGGTAGTTGGCAGCTTCCGCCCCTGCCTTTGTAAGAGCGTTAAATAAAGTTGATTTACCTACATTGGGAAGTCCTAATATACCAAGTTTCATATACTTATCCTTTCTTTTTTATAAATTCAGTATAACACAAAATTCATGATTTATTTTAACGTAATCATTAATTTATCAGGCTTAAAGTGGATAAATGTTTTGTTTAATAAAATAATTTATTGTATAATAACATTGATAATTGTTGAAGAGGTGATTAAATGAGTGCAATTGTCGTAAATAGTTTTAATAAGAAATTTAACGGCGTAAGTCTTCGCGATTTAAATTTAGAAATTTTAGACGGTGAATTTTTTGCATTACTTGGCGATGAAAATTCCGGCAATACAATTTTAGGCAAGGTTATTTTTAATTTTCTTAAATCTCAAAGGGGAAGTGTGAGAGTTTTTGATTTGGATCCTTCTTCTGATTCAAAGGAAATCAAACAATACTGCGCTTATTCTCCAAAGGAAATTTATTTCAATGACAATCCTAAGGCTATAACGGTTTTTAAAAATACTTTAAAGACTCACAATCTAAAGACGACTGACGAGTTGGAGTACTTACTTGAGTATTTTAATTTTGATGAAAGACAAAAAGTTAATGACATGGAAGACTGTTACAAGAGAATTTTTTCTATCATCAATGCTTTAATTGTTAAGCCGAGGCTTGCTGTTATGGAATACATGACAGACGGTTTGCCAAAAGACGTTGTGGCTAAGCTTTTTGTATATTTGGAAAATAAAAGAGAAGAAGAAGGACTTACTTTATTATTTGTATCAGGAGACTATGAAAACGCTCAAAGATACTGTGACAGAGTTGCGGTTATGGAAGAGGGTCATGTAAAAGAAGTAACCTATGTTAAAGACAAATTATCTAATGACAAAATATTGAGAATTTATCACGAAAATATTGACATGGAAAGATTTGACAATATAGGATGTGTTCCGATTTACAGAGGTAAAGACTACTCAGAACTTTATTTTAACGGCGATGCAAGTCTACTTGTAAGCTTAATTGCAAATGAAGACATTAAGGACTTTACAATTGAGGATGCCGATCTTTCTCAAAAAATTAGAGCTATGAATTCCGGATCCAAGTACAAAGCTCCCGTTTCAGCTCCGAAGGAAGAGATAGAAATGGCATATGAGTATGAAACTTCTCAAGCAGATGAGTCTGAATCAGATGATGTTATTGGAGATACGGAAGTAATCGGATCTGCTGATGTTGAAGCAGATGATGAAACTTTATTGGATGAAGAGTCTGAAGATGAAGATACACAAGTTTTAAATGATGTTGACAATATAGGAGGTGGGAAAGAATGACAATATTTGGAAGTGAAGTTAAAAGCTCATTAAAGAAGTTTTTCACTTGGCTAATAGTTTTAATTGTATTTGTCGGACTTCTCACTGCTTTTTATCCTCTTATTGCAAAAGATAATTTGGATGAGATTATTAGGGACTTTGTTGCGTCTATGAGCCCGAAATTAAGAGCGGGACTTTTCTTGTCTGAAGATTTTGATCCTTCCGATTTAGGTCAATACTTGGCAATGATGTTTAAATATATTAGTGTATTGACAGGAATTTTTGCAATTCAAATCGGAGCAAAAGCCCTTGCAAGGGAAGAAGAGACAGGAAATATTCAATACCTTTATTCGAATCCTATTTCCCGTTCTGAAATTGTGACAGGAAAGTTTTTGGCTGGAATTTTTATACTGTTCCTATTTTATTTGATTTTCGGAGCAGTTACTTTTGGAATTTCCTTTGCCTTTAAAACAGATACGGTAGTTATGAGTAAGATTTTAACGGATATTATATTAATATTTGTAGGACTTTTTGCACAAGGACTTGTATTCTTGGCAATAGGCTTCTTCATTTCATCATTTTTGAGAAACTCACATGCGGCTGAAGGTATCGGTACTGTTGTAGTTCTAATTTTAGGTATAGCAGCTGTAGTGACAAATGTTTTGGCAGCATCAAGTGCCGAATCAATGGCACCTCTTAGCAAATTCTTGCCTTTCGGAGCCTTCGGTCCTACTGCAATGATGAATTTAAATTTTGACATATTCGTAATGATTATAAATTTAATTGTGCTTATTATATTCTTAGTACTTTCATATGTAATATACTTAAGCAAACAATATAAATATTGATATCGAATGATAGTGTTGGTTATGCCGACACTATTTTTTTATGTCTATAAAGAGAATTTTGTTCTATATTAGAAGATTTTTTATAGTATAATCTAGATAATAGATAAAAGTAGCGAAGGAGGTCGATGATTTTGTCAGAAGAATGTAATACATACTCTGTTGAGATGAAAAATATTACAAAAAAATTCGGCGATTTTGTTGCCAATGACAATATAACTCTCCAAGTTAAAAAAGGAGAGATACATGCGCTGTTGGGAGAGAACGGTGCAGGTAAAACAACTCTTATGAATATTCTCTATGGTCTTTATTTGGCCACTGAGGGAGAAATTTTCATAAACGGTCAACACGCTGTAATACGTGATGCAAACGACGCGATTAAATATGGGTTGGGCATGGTGCATCAACACTTTATGCTTATTAATCCTTTTACAGTTGTGGAAAACATTGTCTTAGGTATGGAACCGACTAAAGGTCTTAAGCTGGACATGAAAAAGGCGAGGGAAGATGTAGTTGAGATTTCTGAAAAATATGGTCTGCAAATTAATCCTGATGCAAAAATCGAAGACATTTCAATCGGTATGCAACAGAGAGTAGAAATTTTAAAGACTCTTTACAGAGGTGCTGATATTTTGATTTTTGATGAACCTACAGCGGTTTTAACACCTCAAGAAATTGAAGATCTTGCACGAATTCTAAAAGGACTTAAAGATGCAGGAAAGACAATTATAATTATTACTCACAAACTTAAAGAAATTAAGGCCATGGCAGACAGGTGTACCGTTATCAGAAGAGGAGTAAAGATTGATACGGTTGATGTTTCAACTGTCACGGAAAATGATTTGGCGGACATGATGGTCGGCAGAAAAGTATCACTTACAGTTGACAAGTCACCTTACAATCCGGGCGAAACAGTCTTGGAAGTAAAAGATTTAGTTGTGAAAGATCAAAGAAAAATTGACGTGGTAAACGGCCTTAACTTGGAGCTTAAAAATGGTGAAATTTTAGGCATCGCAGGAGTTGACGGCAACGGTCAATCTGAATTCATCGAAGCGATAACCGGCTTGAGAAAAGCTGAATCAGGCGAAATTACTATTCATGGAAAGAGTATTTTCAACGCAACGCCAGAAGAAGTCCATCAAAACGGACTATATAATATTCCTGAGAACAGACAGGTAAGAGGTCTTGTCTTAGATTTTACTGTTGCGGAAAATTTAATTTTAGACAAATTTCTTGAAGAGCCTTATTCTACTAATGGAAAATTAAATCAAAAAGCGATTGTTGACAGCGCTAAAGAACAAATGGATAAATTTGACATAAGGCCAAGAGATGAGTCGTATTTTGCAGGATCCCTTTCAGGCGGAAATCAACAAAAAGTAATTATCGCAAGAGAGATTACAAATAATCCTGACGTTTTACTTGCAGCTCAACCTACTCGCGGATTGGACGTAGGAGCCGTTGAGTACGTACACAGATTTTTAGTTGATCAAAGAGATGCGGGTAAGGCTGTTCTGTTAGTTTCATTTGAATTGGATGAAATTTTTGCTTTGTCCGACAGAATTGCGGTAATGTTTGAAGGAAAGATATTAGATGTACTTGATACCAACAATACAAATGAAATGGAAGTTGGATATTTGATGGCGGGAGGCAAAAATGAAAAAAAGTAGATTGTTTTATACCATCGCCTCAATAATCATTGGTCTTTTAATAGGATCAATAATTCTTTTAGTTAATCACACAAATCCGATTGAGGCTTACAAAATTATTATCTTAGGGTCGGTAGGAAAACCTAAGTTTTTAGGTTGGTCAATAGTTAGAGCTACGCCTATTATTATGACCGGTATCTCGGTCGCCTTTGCTTTCCGTACGGGCCTCTTTAACATCGGAGCTGAAGGACAGTTTATCTTCGGCGGGATTGTAGCGGCTTTACTTGGTGCGTTTGTAGATCTTCCTCCGGTTATTCACCCAATCGTATGTATAGCAGGCGGTATCCTTGCAGGTGCAATATGGGGAGGTATTGTAGGTTTATTAAAAGCAAGATTCGGAATTAATGAAGTTATTTCTTCAATTATGTTCAATTGGGTTGCTTTTTATCTCAATAATTATTTGTTAGGTTTTGAGAAAATTAGGAAACCTGCAACGGACTATTCCTATCCGGTTAAAGATACAGCAAGGATTGAGTTATTACGCGGATGGAAATATTCCGATCAAGGTATGAATTTTTTGTCAGGCCACAAAGCTATAAGAGGATTTTTAAATGCTCCTGTCCATTGGGGAATATTCTTTGCAATTATAGTTGCGATTTGTGCATGGTATGTTCTTAAACATACTACATTGGGATATCAACTGCGAGCTGTCGGATTTAACAAAGATGCAGCTGAATACGGCGGTATTGACATTAAGAAAAACACCATGAAGGCAATGATAATTGCAGGCGCAATATCAGGTCTTGCCGGAGCTTGTTCAATGCTTGGCGAATCCGGACAAATGGTACTTTTAGGCGGACAACAAGGATATGGTTTTGACGGCATGAGTGTTGCCTTAATCGCTGCCAACAATCCTATTCTATGCATACCGGCAGGTTTCTTATTTGCAGCTTTAAACTATGGAGGCACAAAACTGACGATTTTACCAAATACTTATTCTGAAATTACAAAAGTAGTTATCGGCTTAATTGTATACAGTATTGCAATGCCTAATTTGTTAGACATAATTCAAAACTTCTTATTTAGAAATAATAAAAAAACAATAAAGGAGGCTAGCCATGAATAATGTAGCTATAATTTTAGGCATAACACTTCTTTACTCCGCGCCATTGATTTATACTGCACTTGGTGGAGTTTTAAGTGAAAACGCGGGTGTTGTAAATATCGGTTTGGAAGGCATGATGAGTGTAGGCGCAATTGTGGCTTCAATTGTAGGATACTACAGTCTAAATCCGTGGCTTGCATTTCTCTGCGGAGGTCTTGCAGGCTTAGCCCTTGCATTACTTCATGCAATTGCAACCATTCAATTTCAAGCTGACCACGTTGTTTCAGGTATTGCGATTAACTTAATTGGTCCGGGACTTTCGCTTTTACTTTGCAGACTTGCTTTTGAAGGTGCTGCCAACTCAAAACCGATACCTTTGGATGCGAAGATACCAATGTTGTTTAAAAATATTTCGTCGAAGAGCTTTATCGGAATAATTTTAAGACAGTATGCAACTGTATATATAGTGTTTATATTAGTAATACTGATTTGGTTTATGCTTTATAAGACAAGATTAGGTCTTAGAATAAGATCTGTGGGAGAACATCCTGAGGCAGCCGAAACTTTAGGTATTAATGTTTACGGCATTAAATACTTTTGCGTACTTGCATCAGGTTTTCTTGCAGGACTTGGCGGGGCAAGTATGTCACTTGCAATAGTATCAAGTTTTAGACAAACTTTAATATCAGGTCAAGGCTTTATTGCACTTGCTGCTGTAATCTTCGGCGGATGGAGACCGCAAGGTGCAATGCTTGCATGTCTACTGTTCGGTGCAGCGCAAGGTTTGTCGGTTTACTTAGGCTCAATAGGTTATTCCATTGACTCTAATTTGCTTTCAATGATTCCTTATGTGATAACTCTAATCGTATTAATCTTGTTTGTCGGAGGAACTAAAGCACCGTCAGCAGATGGAAAGCCGTATCAAAAAGCTAAATAATTTATGAAATAAAAATAGAATTTAATAAATTTTTAATCTTTTTCATTATAACTCTTGCATTAATTTCTCTATCTGATATACTGATATAAATATTTTTTGAAGGTGATAAAAATGATGAAAAAGCTAACAGTTTTACTTGCAGTTTTATTGCTTTTAACAGCATGCGGAACAAGCGGAGCTGTAGAAAGCAACAATTCCGGTGGTGCTCAAGGGCCGGAAGATGTGATTACTATAGGAGTTATTACTCCAAAAACAGGAAATGTTGCTATATATGGAATAACAACTGAACAAGGAATGATGCTGGCAGTTGATGAAATTAATGCAAACGGTGGAATAAATGGAAAAAAACTTGTCTTAAAATCTGAAGACGACAAGGGTGATGCTACTGAAGCAGTAAACATTTACTCAAAGTATGTAGAAGAAGGAGTTAACGGAATATTAGGTCCTGTTACATCAAAACCTGCACTGGCGGTAGCGGAAAATGCATCTGCAGACAATATTCCTATTGTTACACCGACGGGTACTATGGCATCTATAACAGAAGGCAAGCCGAATGTTTTCAGAATCTGTTTTACTGATCCAATGCAAGGAGTGTTACTGGCAAACTTTGCCTCAGGTACTTTAAATGTGAAAACTGCAGCAATATTAAGGAATACATCTTCAGATTATTCAAACGGTGTGGCTGATAAGTTTATAGAAAAAGCAAAAGCTGACGGTATAGAAATTGTAGCAGATGAAGGATATGGAGCAACAGACAAGGATTTCAAAGCACAACTTACGAACATTAAGTCAAGTAATCCGGAAGTGTTGTTAATACCTGATTATTATGAAAATGATGTTATTATATTAAAACAAGCTCATGATGTTGGATTACATATCCCGATTATCGGACCTGACGGATGGGACGGCGTATTGGGAGTAGTGGCAAAAGGTGAAGAAAACACATTAAACAATTGTTACTTCACTAATCACTATTCGGTAAAAGATACAAATCCTGTGGTTAAAAACTTTGTTGATAACTATAGATCAAAGTATAATGATGACCCTTCAGCATTCGCAGCATTAGGTTACGATGCGGTTTATGCATATGCAAAAGCTTTTGAAAATTGTGAGTCGGAGACATATGAAGATATTATTGATTCATTGAAACAAGTTGAAATTGAAGGTGTAACCGGCCATCTCAAATTCGGAGAAAATAACAATCCTATTAAATCCGCTGCTATTATGAGAATAGAAAACGGTGAATATATACTTGATTCTTATGTAAAACCGGAATAAAAAAACCTAAACATGACGACGATTGTTCTGTCGTCATGTTCTTTTATATAGAAAGGAGGAATTATGGATTTTATATTACAAATATTAAACGGACTACAAGTCGGGTCAATATATGCCTTGGTAGCCCTTGGATATACCATGGTCTATGGCATTGCCCTTTTAATCAACTTTGCTCATGGCGAAATAATAATGGTAGGAGCATATACGGCTGTATATACAATATCCCTGGTTCTTGCAGATTCAGGCCTGCCGTTATGGCTTTCATTTGTACCTGCAGTTATAGTTTGTACAATTTTAGGAATTGTAATAGAAAGAGTTGCTTATAAACCTTTGAGAAACTCACCTAGGATTTCAAACTTAATTACTGCTATCGGAGTATCTCTATTACTGCAAAATACAGTTATGAAACTTTTTGGAGCAGGCGCTAAGAGTGCACCTTCAATTTTTAATAAAGCACCTATAAAAATCGGTACATTGGAAATACCTTTTATTACAATAGTTACTATCTTAGTTACTGCATTTTTAACTATAGCCTTGACTCTGTTTATGAAAAATACAAAGGAAGGTAAGGCAATGGGAGCGGTTAGTGAAGACTACGGAGCTGCTGCTTTAGTCGGCATTAACGTCGACAACACTTTAACTCTTACC
>CABTXP010000012.1 GCA_902488815.1 uncultured Eubacteriales bacterium
AAGTCAAAAATTTGTCTCTTAACATCAATGTCAAGTTGTTCAAAGTTCAAAACAATAGACTTGTCAGCTCTCAGGTCATCAATTATTGAAGGCGCATCATCATATGTTAATGGTTCATGTACCGTGATAATCATATCTCTTGATGAATGAAGACTCGTAGTGCTGTTGGAAGATTTTCTTGTTCTTACAGTGCTTACTTCAGGTAACTTTTCAACTTCTTCCTCTTCCTCATCGTAATCGTAATCATCATAATCATAATCATCATCGTAATCTTCATCAAATCCAAGAACTTTCTTAAACTTGCCAAAAAAATTATCTGCCATAACTACCTCCTGTAATCTCTTTCTCCGAAAATTTTTGAACCAATTCTCACCATATTTGCTCCTTCTTCTATGGCTAATTCAAAATCAGAGCTCATGCCCATAGAGAGATAGTCCATACTTAAATTATCATAATTTTCAGATGCTATTTTATCATAAAGACTTCTCATTTTTCTAAAAACATCTCTTAAAAAGTCTTTATCTTCTGTATAAGGTGCTACTGTCATCAGCCCTCTTATTCTTATATTACCATATTTTTGGCACAATTCAATAAATTTATACACATCATCATAGCAAACTCCGCCTTTTTGTTCTTCGCCTGCAACATTTACTTGAATAAGTCCCTCCGTAATAATGCCGGCCTTTGCAGACCTCTTGTCAATTTCCGCAAGTATAGGCTCTCTGTCAATTGATTGGATTAAAGAAACCTTGCCTACAATGTACTTGATCTTGTTAGTCTGAAGTCTTCCGATCATGTGATAGTTGACAACGTCTCCAATTTCATCAATCTTACCTGTAAGCTCCTGTGCTTTGTTTTCGCCGATGTCCGTAATACCTAATGCCAAAGCTTCTCTAATAACTTCAACAGGATGAGTCTTTGTAACTGCAATTAATTTTACATCCTCATTGTATTTTGACTTTTTCTTCGCCTCTTCAATTTGCTCTAAAACTTTTTCTAAATTTTCTTTTAGTACAATGCTCAATTTAAAACCTGTCCCTTCGGTACCTTACTTTGATCTACAACTACAGAGTCGTTAATTGTAACACTTCTTTGTTCCTTGTCCCCTATCTTAATCATGCCGCGCTTATCTCCAATTGCCACGGAAACTTTGTTGTCCGTCGTAGATATAACTTGTACCGGCAAAAATCTTACCAAACCGTGTATCTCCTGAACGTAGACACCCGTCACGCCGTCTCTGTCAACAATTGCAGTGGCAGGCAACTCGTAACTTTGACTCTCTGCAAAAATAAGTTTTACATCATTGATTCGTTCTTTATAAAAATCATCAAAGAAACTGTTCATTTTCAGTACAATAACGCTGCCTTCCGGTGTAGTGTTTACTTTTTGTACTACTCCCTTATATCGCACTTGATTTAAGTCGACGAACAATGTCTTACCTTCATCAAGTTCGTTTACAGACTTGGTCGTATCGCACATTACTGCAATGTCCCAACTTAAGTTGTCAATTAATTTAAAAATCGGTGCATCTTTTGAAACCTTAGTTGTGAGTTCGAATTTTTGCGGCACCTTGTGGTCTTCCAAATAACTCCAGGTATAGATTGAAGGGTCCTGATTTGTATAGAATTCTTCCAATCCGTCCATTTCATAAGATACTATTCCTGAAAAATCCGCCAAATATTTAATGTCATTTGTTGAGATCTGTTCCATTAAAGAATTTCTCTTCTCAATAAGCTGATCTAAATCTAATTCAATCAACTCTTTTAAATCAGAATAGGAAAAGTTGTGTTGAGCATTCATGTCAAGCTCGTTGATATTTGCCGTGACAGACTTAAAGCTCTTATCCCTTATTGACCTTTGAATGTTTTTTAAAATTTCATTGCCTTTTACGTCGGAATATTCATTCATTTGACCGTTGGTTTTCTTGTAGCTTATGGCTGCATTTACCTTTATAAGGTCGTCCTTCAGGTAGGAAGAGTCAATCATAAGATTAATATTTGCAATGTCGTATCCCTTAGACACTTTTTGACCTTCTCCTGCATTGTAGACAATCACACCGTCGTCCATTGCCTCATAGACTTTTTCTCTGTAAATATTATAAGATTTACCCGCCAACACATCTTCGTAGTTTGTAAGAGTGGGAAAAACCGTCTTAAAACTTCTAAATCTGTTTCCAAACAAATTAGATAAGACAAATATGAAAAAAAATACTATTAATATAGTTGTTAAAGTACTGAATTTTTTCTTTTTCATCTATAGAAAAATATCCTCTATTTCTTCTTTCTTCTCTCTTCTCATTAAAGCCAAAACAGCTTTTTTAGCATCATAGTCTTCATAAAGTACGTGGTACAACTTTTCCGTTATGGGCATTTCCACGCCATATTGTTTGGAAAGCTCGTAAGCGCTTTTTGTAGTTTTAATTCCTTCAACTACCATGCCTACTTTTTTAATTGCATCTTCCACCTTCATGCCTTCACCAATGTAAAGGCCGCACCTTCTGTTACGAGAATGCATACTTGTACAGGTTACAATTAAGTCGCCTATGCCTGTAAGGCCGTGAAAAGTATGTGGATTTGCTCCCAATTTAATACCCAACTTACTCATCTCATAAGTCCCTCTGGTCATAAGCATGGCTTTTGTATTGTCGCCGTACTGTAGTCCGTCGTTCATACCTGCCGCCAAGGCAATAATATTTTTAAGTGCGCCGCCTATTTCTACTCCGACAAGGTCTGTATTTGTATAGACTCTGAACATGTCGGTAAGAAATAAATCCTGCACAGTTTGTGCAACTTCTATGTCCTTTGATGCTGCAACTACAGCGGTAGGCACATTCCTTGCAACTTCTTCCGCATGAGAGGGACCTGACAAAGTTACAAATGGATTTTCGGGCAAAACTTCTCCGATTATTTCCGACACTCGCAAGTGAGTATTCACTTCAATTCCTTTTGCCAAATTTATAATTACCGTGTCGGAATCAATAAAGTTTTTTATTTCATTTGCTACTGTCCTTGCAGAGTTTGTCGGCACTGCAAATACAAGATACTTTTTATCTGCACAAGCCTTTTCCAAATCAGTTGTAGCATTTATGTTGCCGCTTAAAGAAATGTCCGGTAAATATTTATTATTTACCTTCTTTTCATTTATTTGAGTTGATACTTTTTCATCTCTCATATAAAAGTCAAGCTCATAATTTTTATTTCCTAAAACATTGGCGATAGCTGTTCCCCAACTTCCTCCGCCAAGTATTCCTATATCCTTCATTTTTCACCTACTTACTAAATGCCGCTCTTATGTTGGATTCGTGCCTTAATATGCCCAGGGTGCTGTTAAGTAACACCAACACCTTGTCAGCTGTAACCAAACCTCCGAATAAGCAAAATACAATCGCCGCACAGATGTACATAAACACTGACGCCATGCCTATATTTTTTGATATAAGAGCAAAAATAACCCAGCACAAAAAAAGTATAACTGTCAGCTGATAATTTATTACAGCTAACGACCCGAAAGTTACGGCAACACCTTTTCCGCCTTTAAACTTCATGTAAAAAGGAAAACAGTGGCCTATGGAGCAGAAAATCATTGCCAAAAAAGTATATTCCTTGCCCCAACATTTCATAACTATGAGCATACATGCTACAGCTTTAAAAAAATCAATTATAAAGACAAAAACACCTAACTTTTTGCCCATGACTCTCATGGCATTTGTAGTTCCGGCATTTCCGCTACCGTAATTTCTTATATCAATTTTTAAAATTGCCTTGCCTAATATGTAGGATCCGGATATGGACCCGATAAGATAAGCAAGTATGATAATGTAGAGCTTTTCCAATTACTTTTCCACCCTATTTTTAAGTTGCATAATAATGGGAGTTCCCACAAAACCGTAAGCTTCTCTAATTTGATTTTCCAAATACCTCACATAGGTAAAGTGGAAGAGTTCCTTGTCATTTACGTGAATTAAAAACTTTGGCGGTCTTGTGCTTACTTGTTGCATGTAGTAAAGCTTTCCCCTCTTGCCCTTGTCTGATGGCGGTTGGTTCATCAACACCGCTCTGTTAATAATTTCGTTTAGCGCTCCGGTTTTAATTCTGTGATTGTAATTTGAATTTACAGTTCCGATTAAATCTAAGAGGTTTTCTACTCTTTGTCCTGTCTTTGCTGAGATAAACACTATCGGCGCATATAAAATAAATGGAAGCCTTTCATATACATCCTTGGTAAATTTTTTCATGGAATTATTATCTTTTTCAACTGCATCCCATTTATTTACAGCAATTATAATCGCCTTGTTATTGTCGTGAGCATATCCTACAATTTTTGAGTCCTGTTCTGAAACGCCTTCCACAGCATCTATCATTAGAACACAGACGGTCGACCTTTCTATTGCCGTTAATGTTCTGATAACTGAATATCTTTCGATGTTTTCGTCAATCTTCTTTTTCTTTCGAAGGCCTGCCGTGTCCACTAAGACATAGTTTTGATCTTTGTAAGTAAAGTGAGCGTCTACAGTATCTCTTGTCGTACCCGGTATATTGGTAACGATGGATCTTTCTTCTTTTAAAATATAGTTAATAATTGATGACTTGCCTACATTGGGCTTTCCAATAAAAGTAACTCTTACCTCGTCATCATCTTCTTCGTATGCAGATTTAGGCGGAAAGTTTTCAATAACCTTGTCCAATAAATCGCCGACACCCATGCCGTGTTCAGATGCAATTTGAATTGGTTCTCCAAGGCCCAACTCGTAAAAGTCGTAGAAGTTATCTTTCGCCGCTTTTGAATCCGATTTATTTACAGCAAGAACTATTTTCTTGCCTGATAATCTTAAAAATTTTGCAATGTCTCTGTCCACAGATGAGACTCCATCTATGCCGTCTACTAAAAAAATAATTACATCCGAGGTGTCAATTGCCACATCAGCCTGCTCTTTAATAGACTTCATAAATATATCTTCATCCTTAGGATCAAGTCCTCCTGTGTCAACTAAGAGAAATTTTCTGTCAAGCCAAGTTGCCGTTGCATTAATTCTGTCTCTCGTTACGCCCGGAGTGTCCTCAGTGATTGAAATTTTCTGTCCTACTATTTTATTAAAAAGGGTGGACTTCCCTACATTCGGTTTTCCGATTATACATACTACAGGTAAATTCATAATACCCTCCTAATTTTCAATTATATCATAAAAGCACGGCAAACAAATAGAATGCACCGAAGTGCATTCTTAAAATAATCAATTATTATCGCTGTCTGTCGACGAGCTTTGAGTGTCCTCTGACGTCTCTTCAGTTGAAGGTATCTCTTCGGTAGAAGGCAACCCTTCAGTAGAAGGCGTTGCTATTGTTGCAAATTTATCCAACAGCTCTTTTGCCTTTTGGTTAACAACCTTTGAAGGAGTTAAGTTTAAATCCATTACATTGTTGTCTTTAAAGTTAACATAGTACCACGGGTTGTTGTTCTCGTCATAATAGGTAATGGTACTCTTGCCTCCTTGCGGTGTCTCTTCCATTAAATATATGTGACCCGATTGATCCGTTAAAGCTTTTAATGTAACAGTCTTACCTTCACTATCATAGTTCTTCTCAATTACATCAAAGGTCGAAGTACCTTGAGCGCTTCTTGCCAATGTATCATAGTATAATAAGGACAAGTTATTAAGCTTCTCCATGAATAATTTAAAATCATCTGATGTAGAGTTGCCTGGCTCTCCTAAAGATCCCATTAAACTTTGAGAGTAACCGTTATTATTAAATCTGTTTTCCACCTTTGCAAGGAAATTTATTTTGTTTGCAATTTCGTTCTTTGTATCATCAAATTCTTTTAACAAATCGGCATTAAATTCTCCGTTCACAAAGTACTTTGCGGCTATTAAGTTTTTAACCATACCTAAGTCGGAGTTCTTGCCGTATTCCAAAACAGCAATTGTGTCTAAAACATTTTTATTAAGCTGAATAGCCTTGTCATTAATTTCATTTTCGATAAATCTTCCTTTAAAAGTTTCCGCAGCCGCCAAAGAACTTTTTCCGAACTTGGGAGTGCCTGTAGCATATACAATACTTTTTATTTCAACGCCTTTATCCGCCTTTGTATTAAAATTCTTATAGGCTTCGCCCATATTGTTTATGTCGATCGGGTTTATCATTGCATTTTTAAAACTTGAAATTGCAGTATCAACCGATCCCAATTCACCGGCTTCACCTGCGAGTGCACTGTCAATTCCTGCAATTTCTTTATCTAAATCTTCAACACTACTCTCTTTAACTTTTATATTCTCTTCAACGCTTTGCAGCTGCTGATTTAAATTTTCAATATTTTTCTCAGCATTTACGAAGGGATTTCCTCCCATAACTGAGATTAATATAAGGGCTATTGAAATTAAAGTTATGACGGCAGTTGAAATAGCTAAAGCTTTATTCTTCATTGCCCGCCCCCTTTAACAACTCCAATATAGATTGATTCTTCTCATAGTTTTTTGAAAGTTCCGAAAGACTGTCCCTGAAACTTTTTAAATTGTCTATGGAAAGATCACCCAAGTTAAGGCCGTAGTCACTTGCCATTTTATAAGTGTTGTATAATTTTTCAGCATCTGAGTAAAGTTCATCTATGTTATTGGAAACGTCGGACAAATCTTCTCCAACTTCATTTAAGGAGCGGCCGTATTGCAAAATATTTACAGCCATTAATTTAATCGTCTCCTGCACCTCAGCCGAATTGTTCTTAACCAAGTAACCTATAGTGCCTGATGTACTGAACTTGTCCATTGATTTGCCGATGCCTGACTCTTCATAGAGAGTTGTTTTAACTTTGTCAGGTAAAAAACCTTCAGACAATGTACTCAAATTTGAAATTTCTTTTGTGATATTTGCCTTTTGGAAATAATCTCCTGTAAAATATTTTTTATATCTTGTTATAAGAGCCTTTGCTTCTTCTTTAATTAAGAGATTGTCCCCTTCAATTCTTTCAATCTCAGGTTGTAATACTTCCGAGCTGCCCTTTTCAAATTCATAACCGAATTTTTCTTTAAACTCTTTAAGCTTTTCATCTTTAAGTTTTTCTTTTTCATCAAAGGCAAGTTGAAGTTCTTCCAACTCTTTGTTTTTTTCTTCCAACTGTTCTTTTAATTCACTTTCCGATACTTCCATATTTTCTCCGGCTGCTTTGTTTTTAAGGTGCAGGTAAAATAATCCCGAACCCACAGCCAAGAGAATTATAGACAGCACCAACAGTACTGACAGGGCTTTAGATGTCCTTTCCATAATTACCTCTATAACTTAGTTACTCTAAAAGCATTTTTATAATGATTGAATTTTTTGTCTACGTTTCTGATGCAAAAATAAGAAATAATTAATGCAACAAGTCCCACTAATCCGGAATATATTTCATAATTTGCAAGATGAATATTTTTAAAAATAGCAATACCTATTAAAAATCCCAATATGAAAAATACGAGAGGCACTCCATAGACAAGTCCTATATAAGAGAGCACTGCTTTGTCATCAGTTTCAAGCTCCACATAATCTCCGGCCTTTAAACCGTAAGCATCATTAATTTCAATTAACTCTACCTTGTTTTCAGCACAGTTTCCTCCACATGCGGCACAGTTTGAGCCGCAAGCAGATTGTCTGCTTACAACAATATGAGCCGTGTCATTTGCAACTCTTACCACTTGTCCTCTTTGTTTCAATTCTCTTCCTCCACAACTTTAATGTGAACTTCACTTAACTGTTCGTCGGTAAGTCCTGTCGGTGCTCCTGTAAGAAGGCATGATGCCGATTGAGTCTTAGGAAATGCTATTACGTCTCTTAGGTTTGTCGAGTTTGTAAATAGCATTACCAACCTGTCAAGACCGTATGCCAATCCGCCATGGGGCGGTGCACCGTATTTAAATGCATCAAGTAAAAATCCGAATTTATTTTGTGCTTCTTCTTCCGTAAATCCTAAGGCTTTAAAAGCAATCTTTTGCATTTCGGAGTCGTTAATTCTGATACTTCCTCCGCCCATTTCATCTCCGTTTATAACAATGTCATATGCTCTTGCTCTGACTCTTCCGGGATCTGTTAACATGTATTCCATATCTTCGTCCATTGGGTGAGTGAAGGGATGGTGAACCGCTACAAATCTATCTTCTTCTTCGCTGTATTCAAATAGCGGGAATTCCGTAATCCAAAGTAACTTATAGTCATTTGGATCAATTAAATCCATTTCCCTTGCCACATGTGTTCTCAAGCTGCCTAAGGAGTCAAAGACTACTCTGTTCTTGTCCGCAACAAATACAAGTAAGTCGCCTGCTTCACCATTTGCAAGTTTCAAAACTTCATCTTTAACAGGCTCTACAAATTTTGCCGCAGGTCCTGCGATACCCTCTTCAGTTAACTTAAACCAAGCAAGTCCTTTTGCACCGTATGTCTTTACATACTCGCCTAATTTATCTATGGCTTTTCTGCCGAAAAATTCTCCGCCCTTTTTAATGTTAATTCCTCTTACGCTGCCACCGGACTCAATAGCATCTTTAAATACTTGAAAATCGGAATCTTTAAATATTTCTGAAAAATCAATAAGCTCAAGACCGAATCTAAGGTCCGGCTTGTCACTTCCGAATCTGTCCATGGCTTCTTTATAAGTCATTCTTTGCAGAGGAAGCTTAATATCCACGTCAATCATTTCTTTGAAAATTTTCTTCAAATATCTTTCGTTTACATCAAAGATATCTTCTTCATCTACAAATGAAAGCTCCATATCTATTTGAGTAAATTCAGGTTGACGATTAAATCTAAGGTCTTCGTCTCTGAAACACTTTGTAATTTGAATATATCTGTCAAGACCTGACACCATAAGAAGTTGTTTCATAAGTTGAGGTGATTGTGGCAGTGCATAAAATTTGCCCGGATTAACTCTACTTGGCACAAGATAGTCTCTCGCTCCTTCAGGTGTAGGTTTAGTAAGTACAGGTGTTTCCACTTCTATAAAACCTTCTTCGTAGAAAAAGTCTCTCGTAAGTTTTGCAAGCTTTGATCTCTTCTTCATATTGTCAAGCATCTTAGGTTTTCTAAGGTCCAAAGTTCTATATTTAAGTCTCATGTTTTCAGCAACATTGTCGTCGTCTTTTACATATATTGGAGGAACTTCAGATGCGGCAAAAATTCTGAGCTCTTTAGCCAATACTTCTACATTCCCCGTCTTTAAATTTTCGTTCTTGGAGCTTCTTTCTCTGACATTTCCTCGAACGCCGATTACATATTCAGACTTTAATCCCTTTGCCTTTTCAAAAAGTTCTGCATCATCTTGGTCAAAGACAACTTGAGCGATACCTTCTCTGTCTCTTAAATCAGCAAATATAAGTGCTCCTAAATTACGAGATCTTTGCACCCATCCTGTCAGTATAACTTCTTTTCCGATTAATTCTTCGGATATTTCACCTGCATAACAAGTTCTCTTAAATCCTTTTACGCTATCCATTTCTCCTCCTAACAAATTCTCTTAGATACTCGATATAGAATTTCTTCCTTATCTTCAACTAAGTTTCTTTCAATTAATTTATTTGCCAAAATACCGAAGGCCTTGTCTATTCCCTGGCAACCGCCAAGTAGTATAACATCTCCTTCATTTACAATATCTAAAACTCGATCAAGGCTTTCATCAAGTCTATCAAAGGGTTCGTACTCTATATTTCCGTCCTTTAACGCCTTATAAAGTACCTCTTCCTCTTCGTCGGACACCTTGTCCTTTGAAGTTACAGTCTCTACACTTTTTGTAGTAATAAATTTACCTAAGTCTATTCCTTTTAAATCTTTTACAATTTCCTGTCCGTTTTCTCTATTTAATGTAACTCCTCTGTTGCCTCTTATTCCATAGAGAATGTGTAGTTTCTTGTAGTCCATTTGTCTAATAGTAGATAAAGTTATCTCAATGTTTCTGGCGTTCGCAAAGTGATCGTCAATAACTTTAAAGGGACCGTCAAAAATCATTTCAAATCTTCTCTCTACTCCCCTATAGTTTTTCACACCTTTAACAATTGTTTCCGAATCAATTCCGTGGACAAGTCCCACTATAATTGCGGCAACGGAGTTCATAACTTGCGAATATCCTGCCACGCCAAGCTCAACGTCAAACTTTTGCTTGTTAAGTGTAATGTCTTTCAGTTCAATGTCGTTTTTAATTACAAAGGTGTATCTTCCGTATCCTGTTGAAATATCTAAATTGTCAATATAAATATCGTAATCTTTGTTTTCAACTGAATATAGTATTACCTGTGCCTTTGTATGGTCTTTAAGTCTTAAAATCTCATCAAAGTCGGCATTTAATATGGCAACGGCATCTGCTTTTGCATTTTTAATAAGTCTTGACTTTACTTCATAGTATCTTTCAAAGCTGCCGTGTTGGTCAATGTGTTCTCTTGAGAAATTGTTAAAAGTTACAACGTCAAAGTCCACATTGTTCACTCTGTAACTTTCCTGTCCGCTGGAAGAAACTTCCATTACAACCTTATCAACTCCACCGTCTTTCATATCTCTAAAGTAACGTTGTAAGTCGGGGCTTTCAGGTGTTGTCAAAAGAGATGGGACAACCACGTCGTTAAACTGTGTTTCAATTGTGCCTGAAATACCCACATTAAGACCTGCTTCTTCAAAGATGCTCTTTACCATAAAAGCGGTTGAAGTCTTGCCGTTTGTGGCAGTAATACCTGTTATATTCAATTCCTTTGACGGACTGCCGTAAAGATTGTCCGCCGCATCCGCCATGGTAATGCGGGTGTTATCAACTTTAATTTGTAAAATATCTACATCTTGAAATTCCTCTACCAAAGCTGCCTTACAGCCCCTGCTACAAGCATCTTCAATATATTTATGTCCGTCTGTAAGCTCTCCTTTCAGAGCTACAAATAAACTCTCGGGGCCTGCATCCAAACTGCTGTAGGATATCTTTTCAATTTCCATATCCCGGTCAGGCTCTCTATTTGTAGATAAAATTTTTAGACCTTTTAATAAATCTTTCAGTTTCAACTATTCACCTTCTTTAAATAGAGATATAAATCTCGATAGTTCGCCTTAGTTATTAACTTTCCGTCTTTGTATATTTTAGAAGTTGCGCCCATACCGAAACCGTATATCTCCTGAGCTTCTTCTATCATCATAATATTGTATAGACAATATTTTTTGTCTTTTGCATAACCGATGTTCTCACCGTTGTGAGCAATCCTCTTTTGTCTATAGAGGTAGTATTTTTCATAATCGGTAGTCATTAAAGTCTCAATTTTTTCTAAAATTTTTCCCAAATCAATACCCACATTTAATTTATTTTGAATAAAATCGGAGCCGTTTTTTATAGCAAGTGTGTGTGTAGTAATATTTTCAGGATTTAATCTCAATGCTTCATCAATAGAGTGAAGAATTTCCTCTTCTCCCTCTCCGGGAAGTCCGATGATTAGGTCCATGTTAATTACATCAAACCCGATTTCTCTCGCCAAGTCATAGCTCTTATATATGTCTAACACTGTGTGATTTCTATTCGCTGCAATTAAAGTTTTGTCGTTAAAGCTTTGTGGATTAATGCTGATTCTGTTAACGCCGATATTTTTAAGCATTAGAAGCATTTCTCTGTTAAGCTCTTCAGGCCTGCCGCACTCCACTGTAAATTCCTTTGTGCCGTGAAATTTATTCTTTAAAGATATTATAATTCTCTCTAAGTTTTTAACACCGATAGTTGTAGGTGTACCTCCTCCAATATAAATTGAAGTCGGGCTTCCCTTTACAGTTTCAAAGCTTTCAATCTCCCGAACAACTGCATCCGTATATGGTTTAAAATAATCGCCGTAATTAGTGTAAGTTATAAAGCTGCAATAACTACACTTACTTGGACAAAAGGGTATGTGCACATAGACACTGTATGAAGTTTTATTTTCAGAAATTATTTTGTCCTGTAGTTTTGCTATTTCAATTAAATCCTTTGCGCCTGCAGGTGTTATCAGCTTTTCTTCTACCAAAGACTTAAAAGCTTTTTCTTCTCCAAATTCTTTGTAAAGATTGTAAGCGTATTTTGTCGGCCTTACTCCCGTGAGAACGCCCCACTTGGTAGATGACTTTGTTATATCTTTTAAGCTATCAAAGATAAACTTTTTCGATTGGAATGAAAAATCATTGGATATAATTTCTCTCTCAAAAATTTTCCCGTCAAAGCTCAGTCTTAATTTGTCTTCAATTTTGTCCAAGACCACTTTGTCATCGGAGAATTCTTTTTCAGGCAAATACGCTCTTATTAATTCAAATAAACTTAATCTGTATTTGTTGTCAATATTTAGTATTTCAATCATAGGAGTCTTGCAAAGTAGTTGTTTTCCTTTTCAAATCCTATAGTTGTATGTCCACCGTGTCCCGGATAAACGACAAGATCAGCCGGCATCTCCAGCAATCTCTTTAAAGACTTCATTATTTCATCATAGTTGCCTCCCGGCAGATCAGTCCTTCCGATAGAACCTTGAAATAGCATGTCTCCTGAGAACATTGCATTGTCAATTATAAAGCACAGGCTCCCCTTGGTATGTCCCGGTGTTGCCACTACTTTAAATACTTTGTCTTTAAATTTTATTTCGTCGCCGTCTTTTACCAAGTGACTTGCCTTGATTTCGCCGATATTAAATCCGCCTAAGGCTCTGTCTATATTTTTTTGGTCTTTTTCCAACATTTCCTGATCCTCTTTTGACATGTAAAGAGGTATGTCATACCTACTTAAAACCTCATTTACTCCGCCGTAGTGATCTGAGTGACCGTGGGTCAAAAGAATCACCTTCGGATTTAAATTGTGTTTTTCTATTGTCTCCACAATTCTCTTTCCTTCAGCGCCGGGATCGATGATCACGGCATCATTGTCTTCGTCAAATAATATATAACAGTTGGATTGATACATGCCAACCATCATTCTAAGTAGTTTTAATTCCATATTACACCTATGCCTTTACTCTATATACATCAAATACATTTGGAACTCTCTTCAGTTTTTCAATTAACTTTTCTATTTCGTTTACGTCTTTTATTTCAACGACAATTTCCAAAGTTGCAATGCCGTCTTTTCCGCCTCTGGCATTTAGTGAAACCATTTTTATCTTGGCGTCACTGATTTTAGTCGCTACATCAGCCACAATATTTCCCCTGTCGGAAGCTTTTACTTCGATTTGAGCATTGTAAGACTCGCCGTCTTCGGAGTTCCACCACACTTCAAGCATTCTGGCAGGATCTTCGTTTGACAGGTTCGGACAGTCCTTTCTATGAATGGAAACTCCTCTACCTACTGTGACATAGCCTACAATCTCATCGCCCGGTACAGGATTACAGCATTTTGCAAATCTGAGTTTTACATTGTCAATGTCCTTTACGGAAACGCCGCCTCGCAAGTTTCTTTGAGGTCTTTCCTTTGCCTTTGTAGGAATTTCAGGCTCAACCTTGTTAACCCTCTTATAGATGTCTATAAGTTTTGCCATTACTTGGTTAATACCTACACTGCCGAAGCCTACGGCGGCATACATATCCGACATAGTGGCAATATTGAGCTTTGCTCTGACTTCTTCAAGCCACTCGTCTTTTACCAAGTCCCCTACTCTGTAGCCTAACTTTTTAGCTTCTCTTTCAATCATTTCTCTGCCGCGCTCAATGTTTTTATCTCTGTCCTTAACTTTAAAGTATTGAGAAATTTTTTTCTTGGCCTGTGAGCTGGCAACAAAATTAATCCAGTCAAGAGACGGTTTTGCTTGAGAGTTTGTAATTATCTCAATAATGTCTCCGGATTTTAATTTTGTGTTAATGGGCACAATTCTGCCGTTTACCTTGGCGCCCATGGTAGTATTTCCTACTTGTGAGTGAATTCTATAGGCAAAGTCTATTGGTGTTGACCCTTCCGGCAAGTTTATTACGTCGCCCCTGGGGGTGAAAATAAATATTTCATCTGCGAAAAAGTCGATCTTTAATGTCTCTACAAAGTCTGTGGGGTCATTAACATCTTTTTGCCATTCCAACAGTTGTCTTAACCAAGTTAAGTTCTCGTCGAAGGACGTAGATTTAGTAGCGCCTGATTTATATTTCCAGTGTGCCGCAATACCGTATTCAGCCGTTTGATGCATCTCATAAGTTCTGATTTGCACTTCAAAAGTCTCGCCTTGATTGTCCATTACAGTTGTGTGAAGCGATTGGTACCTGTTGGACTTAGGCATTGCAATATAGTCTTTAAATCTGCCTGGTATAGGCTTCCACAGTGTGTGAACTACACCTAAGGCACCGTAACAGTCTTTAATGTCATTGACTAAAATTCTGACTGCCTGTAAATCGTAAATCTCGTCAAAGGCCCTGCCTTTAATTGTCATCTTTTTATAAATTGAATAGAAGTTCTTCGGTCTTCCCATGACTTCAGCGACAATTCCGACTTTTTTCAAGTTTTCCTGAATTTCGTTAATCATGTTGTTGATTAAAGACTCACGCTCTTGTCTCTTCTTGTTTACCATCTCTACAAGCTTGTAGTAGTTTTCAGGATCCAAGTATCTTAAAGACAAGTCTTCCAATTCCCACTTAATTTGGCTCATACCTAAACGGTCGGCTATTGGGGCGTATATCTCCAACGTCTCCATGGCTTTTTCACGTTTCTTTTCAGGCAGCATGTACTCCAATGTACGCATGTTATGAAGCCTGTCTGCAAGTTTAACAATTATAACGCGAATGTCCTTTGCCATGGCAAGAACCATTTTTCTAATATTTTCCGCTTGGTTTTCTTGCTTTGTCTTATAATTTAAATTTTTAAGCTTTGTAACTCCGTCTACAAGATTGGCAACTTCTTCGCCAAATTCTTCTTTCACATCGTCCAAACTCACTTCCGTGTCTTCAACCACGTCGTGTAACAGGCCGCCGATAATTGTCGGCACGTCCATATTCATATCTGCAAGGATAAGTGCCACATTGTATGGATGAATTATATAGTCCTCGCCGGAGTTTCTCTTTTGGCCCTCATGATGTTTTTCCGCATACAAAAAAGCCTTTATAATTAATTCTTCGTCAACGTTCGGGTTGTATGATTTAATTTTTTCCAACAAATTATCTAACACTTAATCACCTGCTTTCCTATATGATTTAAGACGTAACTGTAGAGTAGTTTCTCCTCTAAATTCATTTATAGCCAAGGAGTAACATACGTCCACTAAAATATCTCCTCTGCCCGCCAAGGCTTTTCTCACGGCATCTTCGCCGAAAGTGTGAGACATCTTTTCCAAAAACTGTGCCTCAGGCTCAAACATTGTGCCTTCCAAATTTACTCCGCCTTGGGACAAGTTCATTTTTATAAAATTTCTGTTTTTGCCTAAAATTTTAATACTTTGTAAAACCACATTCAGTGTACCGAATAAAGGACTTGGATTAAAGTTACCGAAGGGCTCCAATTTTTTCAAATCCAAAACTCTGTCCATGGTTATATCTTTAAAATTCAAAGCTCCGTCTAATGTTATTTTTCTCTTTAAGTCGTTAAAAGTAAGATTTGAATTTTTTTCCACGGAAAAAATAAAGTCTCTTAAATTATCTTCACTTAAAGACAGTCCACATGCCATTTTGTGGCCGCCGAAGGAGTTTAAATATTCCTTGCTCATTGAAATTTTTTCAAACATATCGTAGTTTTCAATACTTCTGCCGGAACCTTTAAGGCCGTTAGTTGTATTGGTAACTACAATAGTCGGTCTGTTGTATTTTTCTTTAATTTTGCCTGCAACTATGCCGCAAATACTTTCGTGAATGTCTTTAATGTATAAGACCAATACCTTTACTTTTGAAAGTAAATTGTATTTTTCCACCATTTCCACTCCGCGGATAAAGCCTTCCTCAGAGTGATTTTTTCTCTCCGTATTTATAGACACCAAGTGTTCCGCCAAAGCCTTAGCCTTCTCTTCATCTTTTTCAAACAGCAGGTCCAATGCAATTTTCGCATCTTCGAATCTTCCCGAGGAGTTAAGTGTGGGTCCGATTATAAATCCTATGTGGTAGTTTGTAATAGGGTATTTTAATCCCAATGCTGTAAATAAAGCTTTAAAGCCTACATTTTCCCAGCCTATTATTTTATTTATGCCGTTTACAACAATAGTACGGTTCTCAGATATTAAAGGCATTACGTCGCAAATTGTACCTATGGCCAAAGGACCTAAGTAATTGCCGTAAAATTCTTCCAAATCTTTTCCGTGAATCATCCACAGGTATTCACAAAGTTTGAAGGCAACACCTGCGCCACAAATACTAGGAAACGGGTATTTTGAACTTCCCATCTTGGGATTAATAACGGCGTCGGCTTCAGGTAATATTTCTTCCCCGTCCTCACCTATAACAACTTCGTGGTGGTCCGTTACTACCACTTCAATTTTTGCATCGACAGCTTTTTTAATGGGCGCAAAGGCGGCAATGCCGTTGTCGCAAGTTATTATTACATCAACGTCTTCTTCAATGCACTCGTCCACAATTTCTTCGCTGATGCCGTATCCTTCAGAAACTCTTTTTGGTATTCTGTAGTCCACAATGCCGTCTAACTTTCTAATTGAATCTGTCAAAATATAGGTACTTGTAATCCCGTCCGCATCGTAGTCTCCGACAATCCTTATCTTTTTTTTATTTTTAATTGCGTTTTGCAATATATTTGCTCCCTTTATTAAATTGGGAAGCAAGATAGGACTGTTGAGATTTGAAATTTGAGGATCTAAAAATTCCTCTATTTCTTTATTGGTACCTACTCCTCGATTTATTAAAACTTTTAATGTTAAAGGATTTATATTTAATTTTTGAATATTGATTTCTTCCGAAGGTTTTAAGTTTTTAATAACCCAAATTTCGGGGATATAACTGTATTGCATATGAAATAAGTATATCACAAATGTATGATTTTTAACATTGTGGGACATACAAAAAAGACCTCTTTCAAGGTCTTTGTACTTAATTTATTAAAGATTTTCTTTTGCCAAAATTGAAATGGCACATTCAATTCTCTTCTTCTCCATTTCACATCCCAAGGCATAGGGTTTTGTAATGTCGTTGTTGGAGTAATATGCATTGGCATGACATCCGCCGCTGCAATAATATCTTGCCCAACAGTTTTGACATTCGTCCTTTGTAAGGACGTTGGTCTTTTTAAACTCGTCTCTTATGTCCGTGTTTTTAATGCCGGTAAAAATGTCTCCTAATTTAAATTCTTCTTCGCCTACAAATTGGTGACATGGATATATATCACCTGTCGGCGTTACGGCAATGTATTCACTTCCCGCTCCGCAACCGACGGTTCTCTTTATAATACAAGGACCTTGGTCTAAATCAATCATAAAGTGGAAGAACATAAAGTCTCCTTCTTTTTTTCTGATTTCAATATAGTCCTTACTCATCTTTTCATATTCATCTAAAATTTTATCCAAGTGTTCTTCTCTGATGGCATATGGTTCCTTGGGATCACAGACTACAGGTTCAATAGACGTCTTTTTAAATCCTAAATCATGGAAAGTCTTTAAGTCTTCTGCAAAATCCAAGTTGTTGGATGTAAATGTGCCTCTGATGTAGTAGTCCTTGTCCCCTCTTTTGTCCACCAATTCCTTAAACTTGGGAACAATAATGTCAAAGGATCCCTTGTGATTTATTGTGGGGCGCATTCGGTCGTTAACTTCTCTTCTTCCGTCTAAAGAAAGAACAACATTGTCCATGTTTTCGTTTATAAAGTCATTTATCTCATCGTTTAGATTCATGCCGTTTGTAGTGATTGTAAATCTGAAGTGCTTTCCATATTTCTTTTCTTCTTCTCTTCCAAACTTTACAAGCTCTTTAACAACGTCAAAGTTGAGTAATGGCTCGCCACCGAAAAAGTCCACTTCCAAGTGCTTTCTGTTGCCTGAATTTTCAAGTAAAAATCGAAGAGCCTGCTTCCCCGTTTCAAGATCCAATATCTCTCTTTCACCGTGGAAATCTCCCTGTGATGCGAAACAGTATTCGCAGCGCAAGTTACAGTCATGTGCCACATGAAGACACATTGCCTTTATAATATTTTGAGGATTGTATGTGGGCATCTTTTCTATGGGGCTTGGTGTATAAATAAGGCCTTCATTTCTAAGGTCGTCTATTTCAGACATGGCTTTATTTAAGTTGTCCTCACTATATTTTTCCCCATATATTTTATAAATTTCATCTCTATTTTTGTGTTCATAATCTTCTATAATGTCGTAAACTATTTCATCTACAACGTGAACCGATCCCGAATTTATGTCAAGGACAAAATAATTGTCATTTAAATAAAACTTGTGCAAATTTTCCATATTTCTCCTTTTAAAAAAAGAAAAGGCTTGTGAAAAGCCACAGCCTTATCTATTTTTTTCGTTTTCGCATTTTTGATTGCCAACAGTGCATGATGTTTTGCAAGCTGATTGACAGGATGTTTGGCATTCTCCACATCCGCCCTTAGCGTATGTATCTTTAAGGTTTCTCTTAGATAGAGTCTTAATCATTTTCATCTTTGCCTCCTACTACAGAATTTATTCCCCACTTCATTATTTCAATTTTAGAATTGTCGCCGGTAGTTTCAAAAATGATTGAATCTTCTTTTATGTTAACTACTCTTCCAACAATACCTCCAATTGTAATAATTTTGTCGCCGGGTTTTATTGAGTTTCTCATTTCTTGCATCTTTTGTTCTTTTTTCTTTTGCGGTTTTATAAGTGCAAAATAAAAGAATACCAAAATTGCTGCAAACGGTAGTAAATTGTAAACTAATACTTTAATATTTTCTGGCATTACATCACTCCTTGCTAATTATTATAACCGTATTTTGTATAAAAGTCATCTTTAAATTCTAACAGATAGTCTCCTCTAATTGCCTCTCTTATTTTTTCCATAAGATTTAACAAGAAATATAAGTTGTGATAGGAGAGCAATCTCATGCCCAATATTTCATCTACACTCAAGAGATGTCTGATATAGGCTTTGGAATAGTTTCTACATGTGTAGCAGTCGCATTCAGGATCTAAAGGTGTAAAGTCGTCTTTATATCTGGCAGCCTTTGCTACCAATCTTCCTTGTGATGTCATGGCAGTACCGTTTCTTGCAATTCTTGTGGGAAGTACACAGTCCGCCATGTCGACACCTCTTATTACCGCTTCAAAAAGATAGTCAGGTGTACCCACTCCCATTAGGTAGCGGGGCTTTTCCTTGGGCATAAAGTCCACAGTATAATCTAAAATGTCGCACATTAAATCTATGGGCTCTCCTACGGAAAGGCCTCCTATTGAATAGCCGGGAAAATCCAAATCAGCTAAGAACTCGGCACTTCTCTTTCTCAAGTCCTTGTACATTCCACCTTGGACAATTCCAAATAGGGCTTGATGATCCGCATTCTTGTGATGCTCTTTACATCTTTTTGCCCATCTGTTGGTCCTCTCCATAGAGTGTTCAATATACTCGTATGTTGCAGGATATGGTGCACATTCGTCAAAGCACATCATTATGTCCGATCCGATTGTGTTTTGTATATCTATAGATATTTCGGGAGAAATAAATTGCTTTGAGCCGTCTATGTGGGACCTGAATTCAACTCCCTCTTCTTTAATTTTTCTACTTGCCGCAAGTGAAAAGACTTGAAATCCTCCGGAGTCTGTGAGAATCGGTCTGTCCCAATTCATAAACTTGTGAAGGCCTCCCGCCTCTTCCATAATTTCCATGCCGGGTCTTAAGAAAAGATGATAGGTGTTTCCCAAAATAATTTGAGCATTCATTTCCTTTAACTCTTCAACAGTTAAAGTCTTTACTGTCCCCCTCGTACCTACAGGCATAAAAATCGGGGTCTCTATTACCCCGTGATCTGTTGTAATTTTTCCAAGTCTTGCCTTGCATTCACTTGATTCTTTTATTAATTCATACTTAAACATATTACCTCAACTTATAAACATACAGTCGCCGAAACTGAAAAATCTGTATTTTTCTTTAACAGCTTCTTCGTATGCATTTAAAATTATTTCTCTTGATGAAAGAGCGCTTACCAACATTAAAAGTGTGGACTCCGGCAAGTGGAAATTTGTAATAAGCGCATCAATGCACTTAAATTTAAAACCGGGATAAATGTAAATGTCGGTCCACCCCTTGGTCGGATGTACAAAACCTTCTTCATCCGCTACAGTCTCCAACACCCTCGTTGATGTCGTGCCTACGGAAATAATTCTGCCTCCTGATTTTTTGGCATTATTTATTTTTTCGCAAGCTTCCTCTGAAATTTCAAAATATTCAGAGTGCATCTTGTGATCTAAAATATTACTTTCTTTTACAGGTCTGAAAGTTCCAAGTCCTACATGTAAAGTTAAATATACAATATTAACTCCCATGTCTTCCAATTCTTTTAAAATTTCCTTGGTAAAGTGAAGTCCTGCAGTAGGAGCCGCAGCTGAACCCTTGTGCTTTGAATAGACAGTTTGATATCTTTCACTGTCTTCCAATTTTTCTTTAATATATGGAGGCAATGGCATCTCTCCAAGTCTGTCAAGTATTTCTTCAAAGACCCCGTCATATTTAAACTTTATAAACCTGGAGCCGTCTTCACTTATATCTACAACTTCCCCTTTAAGTTCATCGGAAAAAATAATTTCAGTTCCGATTTTTGCCTTTTTGCCAGGCTTTACTAAAGTTTCCCAAGTGTCGTCCTTGTGATTTAAGAGTAAAATTTCAACTTTTTCTTCTTTTTCAGCCCTGTGGCCGAAAATTCTCGCAGGAATAACCCTTGTATCATTTAATACAAGGGTATCGGTGGGTTTTATATATTTTTTTATATTGTAAAAATGATCGTGTTCTATCTCCCCCGTGACTTTGTTTAAAACCATCATTCTGGAATTTTCACGCTTGTCACATGGGTGTTGAGCTATGAGCTCTTCAGGCAGATCATAATAAAAGTCCTTTGTCTTTAACATTATCTGATTTCTACACCTCTAAAGTAGTATGTTAAAATTTCAGAAAAGCTGAAACCTTCTTTTGCCATTTTCATAGCACCGTTTTGGCTCATGCCTACTCCGTGGCCATAACCTGTGCCTGTGAAAATAAACTTGTCTCCGACTTGTTCTACATTAAAAAGCGTGCTCTTAAATTTTGTTGAGCCGAGAGCTGAGCGAAGTTTAGCACCCGTTAGTGTTGTTCCCGAACTTGAAATAAGCTCCTTAACTCTTCCGCTTCCGTCTCTGTTTGAAATATAAAGGTCCGGAATATAGGAAATTGTACTGTCGGAGTTTCTCAATTTATTTGCAAGTTCCGTAGCATTTATTTCAAACTTCCATGGTTCGGATGAATATGGATCTGTAAAGCTTTGTAAATACGGGGAATCTTTACCGCCCCACACATCTTCCGCACTTGCTACAAAACCGCCTGAAGATGCACCGAAAATAGTTTGTGCAACCTTTCCGTTGTAATAGACAAGTAGGCCTTCAGTTTCCTTTATAGCCTTGTCTGTTTGTTTCTTTTCAGCATTTACTCCGCCGTAAACTTGTGAAGTTGTTGTGTCGTCTAAATTGTAACCGTATTTTATAAATTTATTTTTATTTGATACGGCAAAACTTCTGGAGCAAACAGCTTGAGCTTTTAAAGCTTCAATATTTGCAGATGATCCGATTTCCTTGGGCACAACGCCTCTCAAATAGTCTTCAATATTAACTCTGTTTACAATGTCAATTTTGTCGTTATTTATTCTAAAGGAAATTCCGCCCCTATATGTAATTTTGCCAACTTTAATATTTGAACTTGAAGTAATAATGTTATCGCCGGTACTGTCAAAATCAGTTTCAATAGTTTTGCCTACAGGATTTTTAAAAGCAATTTTACCATCTGTCAAACTTACTTTTACAGTATTTGTGTTTAAAGACTTTACATTATTTCCTTCCTTGTCCTTTACGTTTAAAATGGACTTGGAAGTTATAACTACAGTTTCTCCTGCACCGACGGACTTTTGTATCTTAACATCAAGTACATCTTCTTCCGCAAAAATACTCACCGGTATTAAAATCATTATTAAAATAAAAATCGACAAAATTTTTCTCATACAAAACTCTCCTGATTGTTCATTTCTATACCTAAGTAATCATAGGCTTTTTTAGTGACTACTCTGCCCCTTGGGGTTCTATTTATAAACCCGATTTGCATTAAGTAGGGCTCGTAGACGTCTTCAATGGTTATTCTCTCTTCGCCGGCAGCAGCCGCAATGGCGTCAATGCCAACAGGCCTGCCGTCAAAGTTAAAAATCATACACTCCAAGATTTTTCTGTCTAAAGCATCCAAACCATAGGAGTCGATTTCCAATAAATTAAGACCTTCTTCAGCAACCTTCCCGTCAATTATACCACCTGCGCGCACTTCTGCAAAATCTCTCACTCTTTTTACGAGTCTGTTCGCAATACGAGGTGTGCCTCTTGATCGTTGGGCAATTTTTCCCGCCCCTTCCTTGGTCACTTCAATGCCTAAAATCCTACCGGTACGCAAAATTATTTCAGTAAGGGACTCCGTGTCGTAAAGATCCAAATTCAAAATTACTCCGAATCTGTCTCTAAGGGGTGAAGACAACATTCCCGTACGAGTAGTCGCGCCGATTAAAGTAAATCTGTTTAAGTCAAGTCTGATGCTTCTTGCGCTGGGACCTTTGCCCACAATTATATCCAGGGAATAGTCTTCCATTGCAGGATATAAAATTTCTTCAACGCTTCTGTTTATTCTGTGAATTTCGTCTATAAAAAGCACGTCGTCTTTTTGTAAATTTGTCAAAATACTTGCCAAGTCTCCCGGCCTTTCTATTGCAGGTCCTGAAGTGATTTTAATATTCACGCCCATCTCATTTGCAATAATGCCTGCAAGAGTCGTCTTACCAAGTCCCGGAGGCCCGTTTAACAATACGTGGTCCAAGGGTTCCTGTCTGTTTTTGGCAGCTTCGATAAAAATATCCAACTTTTCCTTTGCCTTGTCCTGTCCTATGTATTCATTTAACCATTTTGGTCTAAGTCCCGTCTCTATTCCCTGATCTTCTTCAGAAAAAGTGGGTTCTACCAATCTGTTGTTCATTCTTTCACCTACTTAAATTTGAAAGGGCAATTCTGATTTTGGATGATAAATCCAAAGTGCTGTCAATATCCGCACTTGCCTTTATAGATTCATATCTATTATAGCCAAGGCTCATAAGTGCATCAATAAGTTCGGCTTCGTCTGCCGGTTCTTCGTGTATGTCAATCTGAGGAGCATTTGTAAGATCCAAAGTGCCCATCTTGTCTTTCAGTTCCAATATTAACCTTTCAGCAGTCTTTTTGCCAATGCCCGGCGCCTTTGTAAGCATACTTACATTTGAACTTGCAATTGCCATTCTTATATCGTTTAAAGATATAGCGGACAGAATTCCCATTCCGACTTTTGCACCTACGCCCGAAACTGTAGTCAAAAGATTAAATACCTTTCTCTCGTCTCGCGTGACAAAACCGTATAGAGTAATATCGTCTTCTCTAACTCTCATCTCCGTAAAGATTTTGTATTCCTTATCCACTTCCACGCTGCTTCTTGATATGTCGGAAGCTGTAAGAGCAAATCCTACACCTCCTGTGGATATAATAATTTTATCTTCAGTTATTTCTTCAACTATGCCATCAATAAAATCTATCATTTTTACCTCATTAAGAATTCATCTTTAAACCTTATAGAGCTTCCGTGACACACTGCCACTGCAATACCGTCTGCAGCATCGTCGGGCTTCGGAATTTTCTCCAAGTTAAATAAAATTCTCATCATTTCCTGTACTTGAATTTTCTCAGCTCTACCGTAGCCTACCACAGCCTGCTTAATTTGAAGAGGCGTGTATTCGTAAATGGGAAGATTCTTGTTAACACAGGCAAGTACCTCTACTCCCCTCGCTTGAGCAACGGTAATTGCCGTCTTTATATTCTTGTTAAAAAACAATTCTTCAAAAGCCGCTTCATCCGGTTGGTAAAAATCTATTAAACTTGTAAGCTCGGTATAAATTTTTGCCAGTCTCTCCGGAAGCCTTAAAGTCGGCTCCGTTTCTATTGTACCATATTCTATCAACTTATTTTTATTGCCTATAATATCAATAATTCCGTAGCCCATAGTTGCAAGGCCCGGGTCAATACCTAAAATTCTCATAATCACTCCTATAAAAAAGCCTCCAAGTTAAACTCGAAGGCTATCTGTATCTTTTCATTACTTTGTCGTTAACTCCGTCCCAATAGGCATTTTCAAAAACTTTCATGCCGTCTCGGTAAAGGAATTTCGTTATCTTTCGATTAATACCTTGAATCTCTCTTTTAATCAGGTACGAGTCCTGCTCCACAAACTTTTCTTTCGAGCCGTTAAAGCTAAGTACCATTTGCCTGTCCATAAGAGAATTGATATTTTTGATTTTTCTATTTAAAACACCGTCGTAAAATTTTACTACGCTGTTTCTTAAAAATAATATATTGCTGTAGTCTTTTCTCACATCTTTAAAGAGATATTTTTTAAATTCCAAGACATCGGCGTTCTTCATCTCGTAGTTAAAGAGCTTTTTTCTCTTGTACATTTCTTCCAAGCCCAAAAACTTAAAAGACAAAATTTCAAGCTGATTTACAGCATCAACTTCTGAAAAACCTCGCTTGTAACCCTCTAAGTACATATAGAACTCAAACCTGTTAATGTCGCTGTGAATTAAGTTGGACAAATTGTAAACAATAAGTTCAACTCCCTCTTTATGTCTTAAATACTTAAAAACATCTTTTTTAAGAGATGAAAGAGATATGTAACTTGGGACAATATTTTCAATTTGATCTTCAATATTGTAAAGGTTCAGGAGTACTTGTGCACTGTCCACATCGCCCCTTATGAGAAATCTCTCTGCCAAGAAATTTCTAACCTCGTCATATTCATATTTATTTTTAATATTTGTAATATTCTTTTCTAAATATAAACTCATTCTGTCCCCCAAGTATTTTGATTATACTATAAACAAAATTTAAATTGGGGAAAAAAAGCCAATTATTTTACTTGACTTTTACCAAAACACCTATAACCCTTTAAAAATTCCATATTTAAAAATAATATTTTTTTGCTTTATACTTTTTGCTTTTATAGAATGAGTATGTTAAATAAAATTTATTTAAACGAGCGACCGGAAGAAGGTGTCGTTGAAGATCAATTAACCAACGACTATAAGTACTATGACAAATTGATTGTTATGGACTATGATGGGAATATATTATTTCAGAAAGAAAAGGAAGCCTGTCTAAGTACCCCAACGGCAAATGGTACTTGTCATAGTCAAGCTGAAAATATATTAACATGTAAACCCAAAAAAAGTAGGTGGAACTCCATCTACTTTTTATTAATAATATCATTTAGTTTTTAATCTATTGTAAGTAAAGATATAAGCCACACATAAAATAACTGTGAAGATCAAAATAAATACCCAAGTAACTCCCAATGTGTTTAAGCTTTTGAGGTGATTAATTATGCCCATAACAAAGTCTCTGTTTATATACTCCATAACTTTAGCAAGTATGGTTGGAAAAAATATTACAAAATACAACAGAAACATTCGTATATTACTTGAAAGGGTAATTGAAAATACACTGTAATTTAAATAAAAGGTCATTGCAAGTACCATAAAGGAAAGTATTTCAAGGTAGTTCATACTCTCCCCTTTGAGAAAAGTTGCAAGTGTTACGCCAATATATGCTGCCGCTGCATTTACAAGAAACGTTAAAATATAAAATATTATTTTTCCGTTTATAAACTTATTTATACTAATCGGTGTAATTCTAAAATATCTTGTAAATCCGCTTTCCATATCATAATCGCCTATAGCCAATATTGTAATTAGAGAAGCTATTGATGCAACAAAAACAGTTGCAAGTTGCACTCCTATAAAATATGAAAATGCAAAAGATGCAATCGCTACAAATAGTATCCAAACTAATGGATTCGCATATTCCTTGCCTTGGTAGTAGTCTTTTAAAATAAGTCCTCTCATTATTAAACCTCCAAATTTTTAACAGACAATCTATATAAAATATAGAAAATCATAGCGGAAATAATAAGTATTACACCTTCTATCATAAGAGTGTTTTGAGAATACAAGCTCTTAATTTCTTTATAAAACCATTCAAAAGCATAAAAGATCATTATCCCAAGAGCAGGCGCAATATTTACTAAAAATTTAATCTTTTTAGCTGCAAATTTAAAATTAATAAGGCCTATAGTTATTAGTCCTATAGAAAAATTTAATATCAGCATAAAAATTCTGTTGCCATCTGTATCTCCTACTAAGTACGCACATAAAAATATTACAAATGGCACTGTCAGAATAATTAGAGAAAACAAATATCTTTCTCGAAGATAGGTTAAAGGTCCGCCTGGCAAAACTTTTAAAAATTTTAAAACTCCTGAGCCTTTTTCCGTTTCCCAAAAATCAAGCATCAACAAAATGGACATCATGACCAATATTACATATACTTTCTCCAATACTTCGCTGCCGCTTCTGAAAGAAAATGTGAGTATAGGAATAGAGAGCATAACTGCCTGCATAATTAGAGTTAAAATATAAGATTTAATTGAATACAGGTCTTTTAACAAGTAGCCCTTCAAATCTTCTCACCCCTTAAATAAAGAGTCATAAGCTCATCTATAGAGCATTTGTCCACTGTAAGATCCGGATATCTGTGTTTGAAAGATGTTCTGTCCTTAATTAATATTTCCGTATTATATCTGTTTTCCTTGTACGCAACTATAAAGTTTTTCTCTATTGTGCTTAACTTATCTTGAGAACACTTTGCTATGCCGTACTCGTCTCTAAGTTCATCAACAGTTGTAAACATTACAATTCTTCCCTTGTCCATCAATGCAATATAGTCCGCAATCTTTTCCAAATCACTTGTTATGTGAGAAGAAATTAAAATGGCATTTTCATCGTCTATAATAAAATCTCTAAAGAGATCTAAGATCTCATCTCTCATTACAGGGTCTATGCCTGTGGTAGGCTCGTCTAAAACCAAGAGTTTAGGTTTAATTGCAAGAGCTGAAGCAAGCTTTACCTTAACTTTCATACCTTTGGAAAAATCTTTTACAATTTTGTCTTTAGTAAGCTTCATCTTGTCGCAAAGGGAAAAGAAATATTCTTCATCAAAATCTGAATAGATTTTCTTATATACTTTTGCAATTTGATTTATTGTAAGGACATTTGAGATGAAAGCATCGTCCAAATACACCCCTATGTCCTCAAACATATCTTGAGTCAATTTTTTGCCCAAAATTTTTATTTCGCCTTCATAGGGCACAATATTTAAGATGCAGTTTATTAAAGTGCTTTTGCCTGCACCGTTTTCTCCGATTAAACCTACAATAGACCCTTGAGGCAAGGAAAATTTTTCCACATTTAAAGAAAAATCTTTATATGATTTTTTTACATTACTTACATCAATAGTATTCATATTACTCCTCGTAAAATATATTAATTAATTTAAACAAATCCTCTGCAGAAAGATTCATGGCTTTTGCTTTTACGACAGCTTGTTCCAAATGATCTTCCATATCTCGCATCTGTTCTTCTTTCACAAATTCTCTGCTGACCTTTGAGACAAATGACCCCTTGCCGGGCACAGTTGTAATAAAGCCTTCCGCTTCCAAATCATTGTATGCCCTCTTGGTAGTTATGACTGAAATTCTAAGATCCTTTGCAAGACTTCGCATACCGGGCAGAGCTTCACCCGGTTTAATCTCGCCTTTAAGGATGTGACTCTTAATTTCGTCTTTAATTTGCTCATAAATAGGTTTGTCGCCGGAATTTGAAATAATAATATCCATTGTTCACCTCATACTGTATATACTGTATATATACATTGTAGTCCTAAGAAAAATTTTGTCAACAACTCTTTTAAAATTTACATAAAAAAAATCGGGCATAACCCGATTATTTTTCTTTTAATGCTTTACACGGTCCGAGTATCTCACTCATTATCACGGCATGTTTTATTGCATCTATGTTAAAGTCTTCAGATGAATTATTATCTTCTTGACTTTCTTTAGTATTAAAGTTTATAGATGCAGTTGCGTTTCTTCTTTCTCTTTGAATCTCTTTCTTTCTTTCCTCACGTGCTTTGTGAACATCTTCAACCCTTTGTTTTTCTTCTAAAAGGTTGTTGTATTCCATGTCGTCCGTGTGTTGAATGGAATGACTGTGTCCGCTATTATATTTTTTATTTAAATGAGAACTTTGAGCTTCCTCTTGTGTATAGGAAGTATTTATGTCCGCTAATTCATCTTCAGGCTCTACAAGTTCTTCCTCTTCATCATCAGACTCTTCTAATTGTGCCAAGAACTCTTCCAGTGCCGACTTCTTAGCAGACTTCCTCTTAGGGATTTCATTTTTATTCTTCTTGGCATTTTTTGCCGCGTTTTCAGCTATTATTTTAAAAATCACTATTATTGCCAAAAATATTAAAGATCTCATTTACCGCTCTCTTCTTTTGTTTTGGAAATCGCTGTTCTCATTTCTGTGTCTGAATTTATATTTTGTAACTTTGCATAATCCAATACGCCTAAGTTGCCGTTCTTTAGCGCTTCCGCCATTGCAAGAGGCACTTGTGATTCGGCTTCTACTACCTTGGCCTTCATGGCTTGTACTTCCGCCTTCATTTCCTGTTCACGTGCAAGGGCCATTGCTCTTCTTTCAGATGCTTTGGCTTCGGCAATTCTCTTATCCGCTTCGGCTTGGTCTGTTTGAAGTCTTGCGCCGATGTTTCTTGCTACGTCTACATCCGCTATGTCTATTGACAAAATTTCAAATGCTGTGCCTATGTCAAGACCTTTGTCCAATACAACTTTTGAAATTGAGTCCGGATTTTCAAGTACGTTTTTGTAACTGCTTGCAGAACCTACTGTGGTTACTATACCTTCACCGACTCTTGCGATAATTGTCTCTTCGCCGGCACCTCCGACTAATCTGTCAATGTTTGCTCTTACAGTTACCTTTGCTTTTACTATTACTTCAATACCGTCTTGTGCTACCGCTGAAATATTCGGCGTTTCAATTACCTTAGGGTTAACCGAAACTTGAACGGCTTCAAGTACGTTTCTACCTGCAAGGTCAATGGCAGCTCCTCTTTCAAAGGGCAGAGGAATGTTTGCTCTTTCCGCTGCTATTAAAGCATCTACCAATGTATTTACATTACCGCCTGCCAAGTAGTGGGCTTCCAGATTTTCAATCTCTATATTTACTCCGGCTTTAGTAGCTTTTATCATAGGATTTACTATCCGTGAGGGTCTAACTCTCCTAAGTTTCATCCCGATTAAGGTAGAAATTTTTATTCTAACTCCTGAGAAAAATGCTGTGATCCAAAGTCCTATAGGGACCATTGAGAAAAATATTATAATCAAAATTATTATTAAGATTACAATACCTCCGCTTACAAAATTCTTATAAATTGCTGTCGGCATTAATTAACCTCCCTGACATAAATTTTGTATCCTTCAATACGTGATACTTTTATTTTTTTACTTCTATCAATAAAGCCTCTTTCGGATATTACTTCCATCTTTTTGTCATTAAACATAGCATATCCGCTGGGCATTAAAGGTGTTTCTGTGAATCCTTCTTCTTCCAAAACTACTGAAGGATCCTCAACACTCTTATACCCTTTTTGAGATGAGGCTGTATTTTCTAATGTAAATTTTTTAAATATAGATAATTTTTTCCCCGCTTTGATTAAAATCATAACCAAAATTATACAAGTCACTCCTGCAACTGCTACCGTTACAAGAGCTGTCTCTAAATTTCCTATTGAGAACATTATACCTAAAATTACTAATATAATTCCAGATATACCGGTTAAACCGAAGCCGGGAATGGTTATTTCAATTCCCAAAAGAACAATACCTAATATAAATATGATTACGGCATACCAATTTGAGTTTCCCACAACCATATTGCCCATAAAGAAAAGCACAAAAGCCATTATGGAAATTGCTCCGCCTACTCCGAAGCCCGGTGCGAAAATTTCAATTACAAATCCAACCATGGCTATTGTAAGCAAAAGTGAATTGACATAGGGATTGGATATAAATGAAATAAATTTAAGGCCAAAGGAATCTTTATAAGTCTCTCTAATATAACTGACTATATTTTCATCGGACAAAGTCTTTTCTATATTTGACGTAGTGCCGTCAATTACTTTAAGATCTGCAGCTTCTTTTGCCGTGAGGTTTAATAGTTTTCCCTTTTCAACTACTCCTTCAATTTCAATGTCCTTATCTGCCATGGATTCAAATATCAAAGGGTCTCTGTCTTTTTGTTCCGCCGTGTCTCTTATTAGTCCTCGCCAAAATGAAAGGTTCTTTTCATTATTTGGAATAGTCTCTGCGCTTCCCATTGTCGCTGAGGTATTCATGTAAATTTTGTCACAGGAGAGTGCAATTAAAACTCCTGCCGACTCAGCCTTTGTATTTATATAGCAAATAGTGGGAATCTCTGCGGCAAGAATTTCGTTTTTAATCTTCTCCGCCGACCTTACTTCTCCTCCATAGGTGTCAAGTTCAAAGACTATGGCCGAAAATTTGTCCGGATTTTCTTCTCCATATTCTATTGCTTCCTTTATCTTTATAAAGGTTGATGTTGTTATGTCTTCTTTAATCTCAACCTTCAGTGCTCCCTGCTCTCCTGCAAAAGGAAAACTTATTAATGCCAATAATATCATTAAAAATATGGAAATTTTTTTAAAAAAATTATTCATATAATCACCTAAAAAAATAAGCCAAGGTTTAGTCCCTTGGCTCATTAAAATAATCTAAAGCAATTCTATTTACTTCTTTGCCGTCAGCCTTTCCTTTTACAAGAGGCATAACAGCTTTCATTAACTTACCAATTTCTTTTTGGGATGAGATGTTTTCTTTTTTAATTGCTTCTACAACAATTTTTCTAAGATCATCTTCTGAAAGTTGTTCCGGCAAATATCTTAAAAGTACTTGGATTTCATCATTAGTTTTATCAACTAAGTCTTGACGATTTCCTTTTTTAAAATCTTCTATTGATGCTTTCTTTTCTTTTAATTGTTTTGAAATGATATCTAAAATCTGCTCGTCTGTAACTTCAATGCGTTCATCGACTTCTTTTCTCTTTATGTCCGCTCTTATCATTGTAATAGCGTCTTTGCTGAGCTTGTCTTTGTCGCGCATGGCAGTCTTTAGATCATCCATTAATTTTTCTTTTAAAGACATATTAACCCTTCTTAGTATCTTGAATGTTTTTTCTTGCGGGCTTCTTCAGATTTCTTTTTTCTTCTAACTGACGGTTTTTCGTAGTGTTCTCTTTTTCTTACTTCTTTAAGAACTCCTGAGCTCGCACATTGTCTTTTAAAACGTTTTAATGCGTTGTCTAAGGATTCATTTTCCCCAACTCTGATCTCGGACATGAATTTCCCTCCCCTCATTAGAAAGAGTAAGTCTTTCGGATAATTCGCTTTTAATTATAAACGAAGTTTTATGCTATTTCAAGAATTTTTCAAACCTTTGTCTAAATAGTATCTTAGTATCTCTTCTAAGAGCACATCTCTCTCAAGTTCTTGAATGTGAGTGCGTGCTCCTTCATGACTTGTGATATAGGTAGGATCTCCTGAAAGAATATAACCGATTATTTGATCCACCGGATTATATCCTTTTTCTTCAAGTGCCTTATAAGTTGTTTCAATAATATTTCTAATAAGTTGATGATCTACGGATTGCTTAGCAAATACTTGAGTTTCCGAATTATTATTTACCATTTAAATTCTCCTTACAGTAAATTTTTTACAATATCCTCTACTTTTCTTAGTGCTTCATCAATCTTAGTTGCGTCTTTGCCGCCTGCCATAGCCATGTCCGGTCTTCCGCCGCCGCCACCGCCGACAATTTTTGCAACTTCTTTTACAATTTTACCTGCTTGCATTGTATTTGTAATTGTGTTTTTGGAAACGGCAGTTAATAAATTAATCTTTCCCTCGTTTTCCGTTGCAAATACAATTACCGCATTATCCAATTTATCTCTTACCGCATCTGCAAGTGTTCTTAAAGAATCAACGTCTATGTCTTTAAATCTCTTTATAACAATGTTTAAGTCGCCTACTTGCTTTGCGTTTTTGATTAACTCCTCTACATTGGAAAGGGCCTTGTCTTTTTCGTATTCTTCCAACTTTTTGTTGAGAGCCTTTGTCTCTTCCATATAGTTTTTAAGCTTGTCAATGTAAGAGTCTTTGTTTACCTTTAATATATTAAGTGCAGTCTGTCTTTGATCTAAAACCTTGTTGTATTCTTTATAAATTTCAGGTCCTGTAATGGCGAAAATTCTTCTTACGCCTGAGGAGATACCTCCTTCAGACAAAATTTTGAACATGGAAATTTGTGCCGTATTAAATACATGAGTTCCGCCGCAAAGTTCCATTGAATAGTCGCCCATCTTAACTACTCTTACTTCGTCTTGATATTTTTCTTCAAACAAACCTATTGCGCCCATGCCTTGAGCTGTGGGTAAATCGGTAATTGTAGTTTCGACAGGAAGAGCTTCGAATATTTTTTCATTTACTTTTCTTTCAATTTCTTCCAAATTTTCTTCTGAAATCGGTTCAAAGTGTGTAAAGTCAAATCTCATGCCTGTATCCAAAACTTCTGATCCTGATTGATTTACATGGTCTCCTAAAACTTCTCTTAAACTTGCATGAAGTAAGTGAGTTACGGAGTGATTTCTTCTGATGTTGTCTCTTCTCTTTACATCTATTTTTAATTCAAATGTATCGTCTTTATGAACTTCTCCCGATACCACTTCCACCAAGTGAAGGTGAATACCTGAAGACGTCTTCTTTGTATCCGTAACTTTTAAAACAGCATTCTTGGACACGGCTTCTCCCGTATCACCGATTTGACCGCCGGACTCGCCGTAGAAAGGTGTCACGTCAAAGGTGAGAATACCGGATTCTCCCTCTTTTAATTCTTCTACCAAACCTTCAGCGTTTGAAATAGAAGTGACTTTGCCTGTGGCTTCAGTCTTTTCGTATCCTACAAAGATATTTGAAAGTTTCTCGTAAACTTCTTCATTGCTCTTACTTGCCCAGCCTTGATTCAAGTCATTGCGAGCGTTACGAGCTCTTTCTCTTTGTTCTTCCATTAGGGTGTCAAATCCCTTTTCGTCTACTTCAAGTTCCTTTTCTTCCAAAATTTCTCTTGTAAGATCTAAGGGGAAACCGAAAGTATCATAAAGTTTAAAGGCAATTTTACCGTCTAAAATATTGCTTTTCTTTTCTTTAAGTTCTTTAACCAAGTTGTCCAACATAAGTACACCTTGGTCTAAAGTTTCAAGGAATTTTGCCTCTTCTCTTCTAATTACATCTTTGATTGCTTCTCTGTTTTCTGCAATTTCTTTGTAGTTGCCTGACCATTCATCAATTACAACATCTACAAGTTGAGTGAGGAATGCACCCTTAATGCCTAATAGAATTCCATGACGTGATGCACGCCTTATAAGTCTTCTAAGTACATAGCCCCTGCCTTCATTTGAAGGTCTCACCGTGTCGGAAACTAAGAAGCACATTGCTCTAACGTGATCTATAATAACTCTTACGGATACGTCTTTTTCTTTGTCGGTTTTGTATTTATATCCTGAAATATCTTCAATCTTGTCTATAATTTTTCTAATTGAATCTACTTCAAAGATGTTGTCAGTATTTTGAAGAACTGTTGCAATTCTTTCAAGGCCCATGCCAGTATCAATGTTGGGATGTGCCAACGGGTGATATACTCCCTTTTTATCTTTATCAAATTGAGTGAAAACCAAGTTCCAAACTTCTATAAATCTGTCGCATTCACATCCCGGTTTACAGTCCGGATCGCCACAGCCGTGTTCAGGTCCTCTGTCATAATAGATTTCAGAACATGGTCCTGAAGGTCCGACTTCAAGTTCCCAGAAGTTGTCTTCTCTGCCCATAGGAATAATTCTTTCCTTAGGCATGTGAATTTGTTTTTCCCAAATTTCAGCCGCTTCGTGGTCGTCATAAAATACCGTGGCCCAAAGTCTGTCAGGGTCAAGCTCCATCCACTCAGTCAAAAACTCCCAAGCCCATGATATAGCTTCTTTTTTAAAATAATCTCCGAAAGAAAAGTTGCCCAACATTTCAAAGAATGTAGCGTGTCTGTCTGTCTTGCCTACATTTTCTATGTCGCCTGTTCTAATACACTTTTGACAAGTTGTAACTCTCTTCTTGGGCGGAGTAAGTTCACCTGTAAAATATTTTTTCATAGGAGCCATTCCCGCTCCTATTAATAAAAGGGAATTGTCATTTTTAGGAATTAATGAAAAGCTCGGCAACACCAAGTGTTCCTTGGTTTCAAAAAATCTTAAAAATTCGCTTCGAATTTCTTGCAATCCTAAATTCTTCATTATGCACCTCATTTAAAAATTAAGACCTCCTAATGGAGGTCGCCATTTAATTGAAATTATAGTTTAACACTTAAATATTGTCAATTTACAGGGTGTGTACGTTTTTCAGTAAGCTTCATTCTCGCAAAGTCGATAAGAATAATAACTATACTTACAACAGGTACACTTAATATCATGCCTGCTACGCCGAAAATTCCTCCGCCGACTAATATTGCAAGGAGAACTACGACAGGATGCAGTCCCGTTGTGCCGCCTATAAGTTTGCCGGCAAGAATATTGTTTTCCAACCACTGTATAATTACGAAACATGCCGCAATTATTAAAGCCTTAATAGGCGAATCCATTGCCGCAAAAAGGACAGCCGGTACAAAGGCAATAAACGGTCCGATGTATGGAATAATATCTCCAATCATCGTGAGAATACCCACTATAATTGCAAAGTTTACTCTAAATATTAATAGAACAATGGCAGTTGTTACTCCCACAAATACCGCCATTAATAGTCTGCCCTTTACAAAGTCCATAAGGGCTTCGTTAATTCTGCGTGCCAAGTAAGACGCGTCTTCACGATATTTGGCAGGTACCAAGTCTCTGATTTTTGCAACAAATACGTCTTTGTCAAGTACAAAGTAAAAAGACAATACTAAAGTAAATACAAATCTTATTATCTTTGATGCTACCAATGTAAATTTGCTCGGCAGGGTTTCCAAATAACTTAAAATTGTTTTTGAAAATTTATTTGTAAATACTTGAAGTGATTTTGTCACGTCACTTACCGGGTCGTAAGTTTGGTTAGCACCTTTTGTGGCGTTAAATGTCTCTCTGAATTTATTTAAATATTCATCTACACTATCCGACCAATTACTTATAATGTCCGGAAGATTTGCAAATAGCTTTGAGACTTCCGCAATTGTATTGGGGATTACTATGAAAAGTAAAAGCCCTACTATTACAATAAAACCGACATAGACAATAATAAGTCCGACAACTCTCTTAAGTCCCTTCTTTTCAAAGAAATTTACTAAGGGATTTATTACATATGCAAGTATTGCTGCAAGTACGATGGCCCACAAAGTATCTCCCAATATAGGATACTTTCTGAAAATTATATTAAGAATATAAATTACGACTAAAAATATCATTATTTTAATGACAAATTTTAAGTCAATCTGTATTCTTCTGTCTCTCTCAATATGTCTGTTGCCTATATTAATTAAGTAATAAATTATTAAAAATAATAGTATTGGGACTAATATGGTTATGGAATAAGTCAAAACGCTGAGGGTTTTCTGTGTGTCAATTATTAAATTTTCTGTTCCTATGCCTGACATTTAATCCCTCCTTAATTTTTCTACTAATTCCTTTAAAGTCTCTGTAAAAATTTCAATCTCATCAGTTGTATTTAAATGAGATAGAGATACTCGAATTGAAGATTCCGCTTCCTCCTCTGATAAGCCCATTGAAGTAATTACATGAGAGGGTTCAACTGAGCCTGCACTGCAGGCACTTCCTCCCGAGACACATATATCTCTTAGGGACAAAAGTATTTGCAAGTCCCTGCTTTTAACTCCTTTGATGCTGAAGTTTGAAATGCCCGGCACTCGCTTCACATTTTCCCCGTGAACGGAAACTCCTTCGATTTCATTTACAATCTTATCTTCCAATGTAAGTTTCAGATTTGAAACATAATCTCTTCTCTTTTCAAGACTATAAATGTTTTCACGAAGAGCACAGCTAAATCCCGCCACCAAGGGTACGCTCTCCGTACCTGATCTCAGCTCAAGCTCTTGGGCACCGCCGTTTATAATCCTTCGGATTTTTTCCCTATCTTTAATATACAAAAGTCCTATGCCCTTGGGGCCGTGAATTTTATGAGATGAAAATGTCACCAAGTCCACAGACATCTTACTTAGATTATACTCCATCCAAGGCAATCCTTGTACTGCATCTGTGTGAAATAAAATATTATTTTTTTGTGACAATTCTCCGATTTCTTCAATGGGTTGTATCGTGCCCACTTCGTTGTTCACA
>CABTXP010000013.1 GCA_902488815.1 uncultured Eubacteriales bacterium
CCCCACATTCGGAATATGGGGGAGGAGGAGGGATTTGATCCCTCGCGCCCCTTATCGAGGTCTACTCCCTTAGCAGGGGAGCCCCTTCAGCCACTTGGGTACTTCTCCAAGAGTTACTTAACTATTGTAGCACCCGGCGGCAAATTTTTCAAGTTATATATTCCTCTTTACAGGCTCGGTGTTAAAATGATGTGCATATCATTTTGTCCGCATCGTCTGCTGCCTTTACCTTGTCGTTTGCAAAAATTATTGTGCCTTCTTCGTCTATTAAGTACGTGGTTCTCACTACTCCCATTGATACCTTGCCGTACATTTTCTTTTCTTTCCAAACGTCATAGGCTTCTATTACTTTTTTCTCTTCGTCTGACAAAAGTGTGATGGTAAGGTCTTGTTTTTCTTCAAACTTCTTGTGTGACGCTACGCTGTCCTTGCTCACTCCCACTACCCTTATGCCCTTACCTTCAAAGTCACCTTTTAGTGATGAGTATGCTATTGCCTGCTTTGTGCATCCCGATGTGTTGTCCTTGGGATAAAAATAGAGGAGCAGTTTTTTGCCTCTATAGTCTTTTAAACTGTGCATTTCTCCATTTTGATCCGGAAGTGTAAAGTCCGGCGCTTTTGTTCCTACTTGTAACATAGTCTCTCCTTTTAATTTGTGATATTTCTTTTATACCCTTCAGCACATCTGTTTTGCTCTCTTGTCTGAAATTTTTAAAATATTTAATATTACTTGACCGAATACTACATTTGCAAGTGCTGTGGGAAGTACTACTGCAATTATGAGCTTGCCCATGCCTGATGAGAATATGTTAATTGCATCTGCATTTGCGGAAAGTGTTGCAAGGCCAAGGCCTACGTACAAAAATACTACGCCTGACACTACCGTGTTTAGGAAAAACATTATTGCAAGTGAAAGTAGTGAGGGGTCTTTTTTTACTTTTGTAAAAGCTTTTAACATTAAAAGAAATGTTATTGCCGAAATTGTCTTGTCAAATATTGAGGGTATTTGTCCTCCCGGGAACTTTGTCGTCATTGCCGCCAATATCCCTGCCGCTACTCCACAAGCAATGGCGCCTTTCAAATCTCTGTTAAATAATATTGCCACAAACATTGTCGCCAACAAAAAATCCGGCGTTACGCTAAATATTGGCGGAACTATTAAGTGTAAAACTGTTCCTATTGCCAAAAGTACTGCTGCCATAACCATGTTTTTAGTTTTCATCTCAAAACTCCTTAAAATTTTATTATATAAAAGTGATTGAAAAGCAATAAAAAAAACCACTTGCCCTATAAAGGAGCAAATGGTTGTTCGCGGTGCCATCCTTTTTGTACACAAAGTACATCTCTTTCGGATACTACATATCCTATCTCGATAACGGGAGATCCGTCTCGGCTACTGTAATTCGCCTTGCATTCATAGACCCATTCACTAAAAGCTCATCTCCGATTTCCACCACCCATCGGCTCTCTATAGACTACACTTATAGCTACTATTTTCTAATCAACATTTTATATTGTCATGATTTTATTCCATTAAAGTAATAATGTCAAGTGTTTTTAAAAAAATTGTTGCAAATTTCAAATGACCTTTTGAACTTCAATAAATGTGATAAAATATTTGGGAGGTGAAATAATGGATTTACAAAATAGAATAGAAAAGTATGCCGAACTTATAATTAAAACAGGACTTGCCATTAAAAAAGACGACGTTCTTGTAATAAGAATTCCCGTTGAAAATTATGAATTCGGACACATCCTTGCAAAGAAAGCTTTTGAGCAAGGAGCAAAGGACGTAAAATTTAACTACAGAGACCAAGATTTTTCCGTAATAAAGTTTAAGTATGCAAGTGAAGAAGTACTTAAAGACATTCCTCAGTACTTTATTGACGAACAAAATCACTACGTGGACACCAACTGCAAATTTATTTCAGTAATAGGCGAAGACCCTAACGGACTTAAGGACTCGGACCCGGACAAGGTTATGATCGCCAACAAGGCATCAAGAGAAGCTCTTAAACACTTCTCAGCGGAAATGATGAGAAACAAAGTTTCATGGTGTGTAGTAGGAGTGCCAACAAAGGCTTGGGCAAAAATTGTATTCCCCGACTTGGAAGAAGATAAGGCTGTTGAAAAACTTTGGAACATGATTTTGGATACATCAAGAGTAGGGGAAGACCCTGAAAAAAATTGGGAAGAACACATCTCCTCTATGAAGAAGCACTCCAAATTTTTAAATGAAAATGAATTTGAATACTTACATGTCACATCTTCAAACGGCACTGATTTAAAAATCGGTTTACCTGAAGGATATATATTCCAAGGTTGCGGCGAAGGCAACTTGAGAGGCGAAAGATTTGTCGCAAACATTCCGACAGAAGAAGTCTTCTCCATGCCTCACAAGGACAAAGTGGACGGCATTGTCTATGCGTCGAAGCCCCTTAACTACAACGGCAGTTTAATTGAAAACTTCTGGTTTAAATTTGAAAACGGAAAAGTTGTGGACTTCCATGCAAAAAAAGGACACGACGTGTTAAAGAACATGCTCTCAATGGACGAAGGCGCAACTCACTTGGGAGAAGTGGCGCTTGTACCATATGACTCACCAATTTCAAATACAAAGATATTGTTCTACGAAACACTTTATGACGAAAACGCATCATGCCACCTTGCCCTTGGCAAGGCATACCCCACATGTATCGAAGGGGGCCCCGACATGAGTGAAGAAGAACTTAGAGCACACGGAGTTAACGACTCGATGATTCACGTAGACTTTATGTTTGGATACAAAGACTCACACATAGTAGGCGTAAAAAAAGACGGCACAAAAGTAGATGTATTTGTAAACGGCAACTGGGCATAAATCGCAAAAAAATTAGGGAGCACACGCTCCCTTTTTTTATATACTATTTAAAAACTTTTCCGTAACACTTCATGGTGCCGTCCTCGCCTATTACTTTATAATTAAGGCCCTCATCATCATAAAAGCCTGTGATTTTAAATTTTTCTCCCAAGTAAAGCTGCTTTTTATAAATAATTTGAAACCTCTTGGGTTTAAAGTCGATACACTCATAGACATAGGATATGGTCTTGGCATTGTTTAAATGGTCGTTCATATCAATATCTCTTTTTAAAACTTCAAAATGTCTCAAGTCTCTATAGTCGCCCTTTGCCGGTTTAATAGTTCTGTCAAAATTATCGTCAGAGGGTTCCAATCCATAACTCATATATACATCTTCAGGTATTTTAATAAGAGATCTGTTTTCCTTACTAACTGCAAGCCAAAGACTTCTGCCACCTGCAATTTCTTTGCCTTCTCTTCTAATATGAAAATTCCTGTAGCCGAAATATTTTTCATATCCTGAGGCGATGGTCTCAATTGTAAGCTTGTCCCAAAGTTTGGGTATCTCATAAAAATCAATATCCCAACCGTAAAGCACCCACATAAAATCGACAGGCACGCCATTTAAGGAGTAGTCCTCATGTAGGTATGCACACTCTGTCATAGCATCAAAGAGAATATAGGGCTTGATACTGTGATCACTGTCCGTAAAAAAATTATATACACATAAATCCATTGAATACATATTATCACCTGAAGAAATTATATCACTAAAAAAAGTCTTAACACAGGCTCTTGGGAATTTAACTGTTGCGCAAATTCCCAAGAGTGTACTAAGACTTCTATTTTAGAAGGTGTTTGGAAATGAATCCGAAAATTATCGACTGTAATTCCTTAGGCTTTTCAAAAATCGCCACGTGTCCACAATTTGGAAGAACTACATATTCTGAATTTTTAACTTCTCTGTGCATAATTTCAGAAAATTTCGGCTTCTTAAGAATGTCATCTTCCCCAACAATAAATAATGTAGGTGCAACAATCTTGTGAAGCTCGTCAGTCATATAAACGTCATTTACAAAGGTGTCGTATAAAATTTTTTGTCCCTGTAAATAATTATTGGGATTGCCCTTAATAGCCTTTGCCCTTTGACTGAGCATAGTCTTATTATTTTCTAAAAACTCTGCACCGTAAATACTTGGCGCCATGCCTTTGAAAAATATTTCTCCGTCCATTGTATCGCAAAATATTTTCCAACTGTTTACAAATTCTTTGGCTACAGGGTCAAGTTCTGAAAGTGAATCTATGACACTTACAGTCTTAACCATTTCAGGAAACAGGATTGCAAATTTAAGGGCCACCTCACCTCCATAGCTCGTGCCTATTAAGTGAAGTTTATTTATTCCTAAAAACTCAAAAAGCTCCTTTGCTTCTTCACAATGCTCCTTAAAAGTATAAGGACCTTCCGGCTTTTCACTTTTTAACTGTCCTTTGAAATCGTGAAGTATAATTTTAAATCCCGCTTTTTTAAAAGGCTCTTCAAGCAGTTCCCAAGAATTTGTAGAGGCCATAACCCCGTTAAAAAAAGCTACAGCTTCTTTGCCTTTTTCATCTCCGTGTATTTCGTAAAATAAATTAATTCCCTTACTTGTTTTAAACTCCATCTATAGATACATACCTCTCTTTAAAAGTTTCATTATCTCGTCAGTAATCCAATCCAATTTTTCTTCCGATTTTTCAAACATTGTCCATTTTAGGCCTACGAAGTTGGTTATACCCATAAGTGAGTATGCCATAACTTCAGGATCTAAATCATCTCTTACAGCGCCTGTCCTTTGGCCCTCGGTAATACTGTTAGCATAGTGTTTTGCAAAATTGGTGTAGTAGTTAATAAATAGATTCTTGTCGATGTAGAGAGATTCCCAGATTATGTTGTATATATGAGGCTGTTCAAATACAATTTGAAAAAAAGTACGAATCCCGATTCTTTCCATTTCAAACTTATCTGTCGTCTGAGAATCTCTTATATTAACTGCAATTGTAGATCTTATTAAATGAGAATATTGTAGGAGTAGGTAGTCATAAATAGTTCTTTTGCTTTCAAAGTAGAGGTAAAAAGTTCCTAAACCTACCCCTGCATCCTCAGTTATATCTTTAATCGTAGTCCTGTAAAAACCCTTTGTCTTAAACATCTTTTCTGCAGCATCACACAGTGCCGCCATTGTAAGTTTGCCTTTTCTGGTTTTCGGTTGTTTTACTGCCATCTAAATCACGCCTTTATTTCATAGTCTCCGGAAATATTTACAAAACCGAGCAGTAATGACAAAAACAGTGACGGTTGCTCGTACATTGATCCGTGACCGCAGTTAGGAATATAGACCAACTCGGAATTTTCTATCAGTCTATTTAGTTTTTCCTGTTCATAAAATGGCGTTACAAAGTCATATTGACAGCCTACTATAAGTGTCTTTACTTTTATTTTTGACACTTCTTTCTCAACGTCATAACCTACTGAAGAGTTAGTAAGACGTTCCATTGAATCTATAAAGTCTTTGTTTGAAAAAACTTCTTTTAAAGATTTTTTTCTCGCCTCAACCCAATCTCTTTTTTCTGTAAAGAACATAGGTGAATAGATGTATGGAATAGTAAGGTAATAGTATGTGAGCCAATTTTTATTAGCGGCATTCCATCCGTTACCAACTTCTTCCAACCAATAGCTTGTCGAGGCGGTAGTGTTGAATAGTATCAGTTTATCCAAAGTTTCCTGATATTTAATTGCATATTGAAGTGCAATTTCTCCACCATAACTTATTCCGTAAAGGCTGAACTTATCAAGTCCCAAGTGATCATAAAGAGCCTTCACAGTCTCCACATGAATGTCGTGATTATATGTTTCGCCAATTAATTTTTCGCTCTGACCTTGGTCTAAAAAATCTACCAAAATTATTTTGTTGTGTTTAGAAAGATCTTCTAAAAACGGAGTCCAACTTGCAGTACTCATCATTATGCCGTTAAGCATCATGAGGGCAGGTCCCTCTCCGTGTACTTCGTAGTAGACTTTTTTACCTTTGAATTCAAAAAACATATCTCACCTTTTTCCGATTATTCCAAGTCTTAGAGCTTCGTCATATAACCATTCTCTATATTTAGGATGTGCAATGGCAATAAGTTTATCAACACGTTCTCTAATTGTTGTTCCTCTTAGGTGGGCCACACCGTATTCAGTTACTACATAGTCTACGTCGTTTCTTGAAAGTGTAACTGCTGAACCGGGTGCCAAGAAAGGAACAATCTTGGACACTTCTTCTCTTTCTCCCGTTTCTTTGTTCTTAACCATAGCTGTGGAATGAAGGGCTATAAAACTTTTTCCTCCGCCGATTTGGGCTCCTATAGCCGTGTCGGATTGGCCGCCTGAACCTGAGAATTGTCTCGGTCCTATGGATTCGGAGTTACATTGACCCATTAAATCCACTTCCAAAGTAGTGTTAATTGAAATCATATTTTTAATTTGACCTATTACATAGGGGTCGTTTGTATATGATCCTGCCGCAATTACTACTCCCGGGTTGTCGTCTACAAAGTCATAAAGTTCTTGATCGCCCATAATAAATGTAGCCATCATTTGACCTTTGTGAAGTGTAAGTTCCTTGCCGTTAATAACTCCGGCTTTTGCAAGTCTTGCCATTTCCGAGGTAAGCATTTCGGTGTGGATACCCAAGTTTTTCTTTTTGTAAAGAGATTTTGCAACAACATTTGGTATTCCGCCGATGCCTAATTGTAGGCAAGATCCGTCTTCTATATAATCTGCAATGTAATTACCTATCTTTTCATCTTTTTCAGAAGATTCTCCTGAAGGAATTGTAGGTACCTTGTAGTCACTTTCTATTAAAAAATCCACGTCACTTATATGAAGTACATGGTCTCCAAATGTTCTTGGATAGTTCGGGTTAATTTCCAAAATTACAAGATCTGCGTGTGATATTGCTTCCATTTCATAGGTGTTGCCCATAGATAGTGAGATATATCCGTGCTTGTCAGGCATCGCCGCTGAACCTACATATACATCCGGCTTTTGATGTTGGAATCTCTTCTTGCCTGCAAAGTGTAAGTTGTTGGGGATAAATGAAATATTTCCGTTGGAATGCGCTTTTCTAAGTTGCGGTGCGTAGAACCATCCGTTTACAGAAAATTTGTCGCTGTATTTTTCACTGATAAATTCGTAATTTCCCATCGGCAAGCAGTTTGTAATCTCTACATGTTCAATACGATCATAAATTTTATGAATGTTTGACATAATGTCCATAGCTTCAGAGCAACCGAGGCCTGTTACTATTGAGCATTTATTCGGTATTTTCGTTAGTGCTTCATCTACTGTAATTAATTTATCTTTATAGTCCATATTAAACTCCTTTTTAGACAAAAAGCCGAGTTGCCTCGGCTTTTGCTTTTTTATTTACCTTGTAGAATGTCTTCAGATGATTGAAGTGGTTTTACAAGTTCCCAACCGGGTGCTCCTTGTACATCAGCAACCTTTGAAAGGTTCATTTCTGTTGTACCAAGTCTCTTACCTTCAGTAAAGTCAATCATACCGCCGAATGGGTTTTGAATTTTTTGTTGACCCATTGCTTCAATATAATTTTCCCAAGTTAGAGGTTTGTCTCCAACTGCTTTAAGTCCTTCTGTGAAGTAGTGACCTGCAATCCATCCTGTAATAGCATATACGTTGTCTGCATATTGTGGGTCTACCCATTTTTGATAAAGTTCCAATGCTTTTCCGTCATCTGCTGCCAAGTCAACCCAACCGTTTGAGTAAACGTCAAATTTACCTTGAATGTCGCCGTAAACTTGTTCTGCAATTACATTAGCTGTATTTACATAAGTTGTAATAACGTCTTTGTCTACGCCTTGAGCTGCAAGACCTTTTACTATTGTTCCGATTGTTCCTTGGATAGCTGCACCGATGATGAAGTCAACATCTGCTGATTTAATAGCTGTAACTGCTGCTGATACGTCTGTTGCACCTGCTGCAACTTGTTCTGCTACTAATTCAATTCCAAGTTCATCAGCTTTTTTCTTTGCGCCTTCAAGCATGTCTTTTCCGGCATCGTCGTTAGTGTAAATTACACCGATTTTCTTTGCATCAAAGTCCCCAACTGCTCTTGAAACCATGATTCCGCCTTCTGTTATATAGATAGGTTGAACAGGGAATATACACTTTTCTCCGCCTTGTGCGTTTTCAGCGTACATTTGTCTGATACCTGTTGCAAAGTATACTGTCGGGATTCCGATTTCTTTTAAGTCGTCAATTGTAGCTGCTACTACAGGAGTACCGAAGTGTCCTACTATAGCAAATACTTTTCTGTCGTTTACAAGAGTTTGTAGAGCTGCCTTACCTTTTGCAGGGTCAAATTCGTCATCAATGTGAGTGAATTTGATTTGACGTCCGTTAACTCCGCCTTCTTCGTTGATCATTTTGAAGTAAGCTTCGATACCGCCGTTAAATGGTGCTCCTACCGGTGCATATGCTCCGGAAACTGCTGCTGAGTTACCTACTAAAACTTCTGTGTCTGTAACACCTTGTGCTACTTCTACTGCCTCATTACTTTCACCTTTTTCTTCACCTTTTGCAGGTGCGTCGTCTTTTTTGCCGCATGCTGCAAATGGTAACATTAGCGCTAATACTAATAAGATGATTAGAGATTTTTTAAATTTTTTCATTTTTACCTCCTATATTTAAAAAATTACTCACTACTTTTTTCCACCAAGATATGATTCAATTAACTTGGTATCATTTAGAAGGACTTGTCCTTCTCCTTCCGTGCTCACACGTCCAAGCTCAAGTACGTATCCGTAATCGGCTATTTTAAGTGTTTGCGCCGCATTCTGTTCTACAATTACTACTGTAGTCCCCTCTTTTGTAATCTCCTTAATAATCTCCATAATTTCCACTACAATAATCGGTGCAAGTCCCAATGACGGTTCGTCTAAGAGAAGTATCTCCGGCGAACTCATAAGAGCCCTTGCAATCGCAAGCATTTGTTGCTCGCCTCCTGAAAGAGTCGCAGCTAACTGTTCTTTTCTCTGTTCAAGTACAGGAAAATACTTGTAGCATCTCTCCAAGTTTTTATTTATTTGAGCTTTGTCCTTTAAGACATATGCTCCTATTTGTAAATTTTCATATACAGTAAGGTCAGGGAATATTTGTCTGCCTTCAGGTGATTGAGAAATTCCCATTCTGGTTATTTTTTCAGGTTCAAAATTTGTAATATTTTCTCCCCTGTAAATAATTTCACCACCACTTGACTTTACAAGTCCTGAGATAGTTCTAAGTGTAGATGTCTTACCTGCACCGTTCGCTCCCAAGATTGCAACAATATTTCCTTCTTTTACCTTCATGTCAATGCCTTTAACAGCCTTGATGGGTCCGTAGCTAATTTGTAAATTTTTTAATTCTAAAATATATTCACTCATATTAAGCCTCCGTTCCCAAGTATGCTTGTTGTACAAGTTGATTCTTTTGAATTTCTTCCGGAGTTCCTTCCGCCAAGAATTTACCAAAAGATATTGCACAAATTCTTTCACATACATTCATTACAAGACCCATGTCGTGCTCTACTAAAAGTATTGCACAGCCGTACTTATCTCTAATATCTCTGATGGTATTAGCCAAGTCAATGGTCTCGTTTTCGTTAAGACCTGCAGCCGGCTCGTCGAGGATAATAAGTTTCGGTTCACTCATTAATGTTCTTGCAAGTTCTATTTTCTTTCTAACTCCGTAAGGTTGTCCTCCCGCAATTTCATTTGCAAGATGTCCGATGCCTACATAGTCTAATACTTCCAAAGCTTTCTTCGTATTTCTCTCTTCTTCTTCTCTTACTTTTTTAGTATTGAAAGCAATTTGCCAAATATTTGACTTGAATTCAATGTGAGCTCCAACCAATACATTTTCAAGTATCGTAAGTTCCTGTACAATTTCTACGTTTTGGAAAGTTCTTACAAGTCCTTTTGTTATAACTTCATGGACTTTTAAGTCTGTTAATTTAACAACTTCTCCATCCTTTGCTCTAAATAAAATTTCTCCGGTATCCGGTGTATAAAACTGTGTTATACAGTTAAAAACTGTAGTCTTGCCGGCACCGTTAGGGCCTATTAATCCGTAGATTTGCTTATCCATAATTTCAAAGGAGAGATTGTCAACTGCTTTAAGTCCTCCAAAGGCAATTGAAAGGTCTTTAATTGAAAGCCTTACATTGTCTTTTAACTCATATGTCATTTCAATTCCTCCTTCACATTATTTTCAGTTATTGCCGGTTGCTTTTTGTTTTTGTTTTTTAAGTTTTTAAGATCCGTAAATATTTGAATAAATCCGTTTGGATAGAATAATACGCATAGTATCATCAAAATACCTTTGAATATCGGAGATATTCTGGAAAGTATTTCTATAGGCTTAAATACAATTTCCGTAAATGTATATGCTATAAAAGCACCGCAAAGTGTACCGTAAATACTTCTAAGTCCGCCGATGATGATTATTGCCAAAAAGTCAAGGGACAAGTTAAGTGACCACATTGTAGGATAAGAAAGTCTTATAAAGTGAACATATAAAACTCCTCCGACACTTGCCCATAGTGTTGCAATCCCGAAAGCTATAAGCTTGTGAGTAAATAAGTTTACTCCCATTGCTTGGGCTGCCGCTTCAGATCCTCTCATTGAGTTTAAAGCACGTCCCAAGGAACCTTTAAGTAAATTGTGAGTGATGATAAAAACAATAATCATGCACACTACAATAAATACATACATTGTATTTTGATTTAACTTAAAAGCTCCAAACAATGTCGGATAAGTTGCATTTGCACCTGAAGATCCTCCGGTAAAGGCGTCCAATTGAATAAAGATTTCTCTCAATACTTCAGCTACTGCAAGTGTTGCAATACCTAAGTAAAGGCCTTGTAGTCTTAAGGAAATAAGTCCAACTACTATACCTAAAAGTGTCGGTACAATTAAGGCTATTAAGAAGCTTAGTTCAAATGGCAGTCCTACATTGTCAAATAGAAATGCGCTTGTGTAAGCAGCAAGTCCCATAAATCCTGCCGTACCCAAGGATACAAGTCCTGCGGAACCTAAGAGGACATTAAGACCTAAAGCAACAATAGCGTATATAAATGTAGTTCCGAAAATTACTACATAACTTGAAGGCATTATTCCGGCTTTTGCAAGTAATGGAATTAGTGAAAGTACAATCCCGAGGATAATAAATTGAATGTATTTGTTTTTAGATGATTTCATATTGTCCTCCTATACCTTCTTAACTATCTTCTTGCCGAATATACCTGTAGGTTTCATAACAAGTATTATTAAAATCAAAATATATGTTATAGGTCTTCCCCAAACAGTACCGTTTGGCAAGTAAACTTGTAGCAAGTTACTTACAACGGCAATAATATAAGCCGCTATTACAGGTCCGTGGAAAGTTTGGAAACCTCCGAATATACATGCCATAAATGTAAGAGTTAAAATGTCGTTCATAAAGTGTAATGACACTGTTGAAAAAGGTGCAGCCATAACACCTGCAAGACAGCTTAACGCTCCTGCAACTGCCCAGGCAATCATTGTAACTCTCTTGGTGTGAACACCCATAAGTCGTGCTGTAGCTTCATTTGAAGCTGTAGTTCTTATTGCAAGTCCGGCCTTTGTCTTTTTTAATATTAAGAACAAAACTATCATGACAAAAATGCCGAAGAATATATTGAATATTGAGTTATATGAAAAATCCGTACCCAATATATTTGCACTGCCTGATTGAATTAATCTCGGAAGCGGTATGTCATATACTCCGAATATCATAGGCGCTATACCTAAGATTACAGACAAAATACCTAAGGTTATAATTTCTTTTCCAGCTCCTGTAACATGCTTAGCAGGTCTAATAACCACAATGTCTATTATAATACCCATTAAAATAGAGGTAACTACACCTATTAATATTGATGCTACAAAGGGAATATTGTACTTAGTAAGCATAGTTGCAACTACATAAGTGTTGAACATTCCGATAACTCCTTGAGCGAAGTTAACCATGAAACTCGTTCTGTATACTAAGATAATTCCCAGAGCTGCAAGGGCATAAATACTACCGTATTCAAAACTCCTGATAATTACTCCGAAAACATCAGCCATTCATTTCCCCCCATTTAATAACACAAGCAGACCATACATAGCCTATACCTGCCGCAATGGCGCAAACAACATCGCCGTCTTTAATCTTACCTTGTTCCAAACCTAATTTTAGAGAAAGTATTGCATCGACTTGTCCCACATGACCGTAGTCTTCCAAGTAAACAGATTGTTCAGGCTTTAATCCCAAAGATTCAACCATGGCATTGTGGCCCGATCTCTTCATGTGAAGTACATCTAAAAAGTCAATGTCTTCTCTCGTGTATCCTGATTTTTCAAGAGCCTTGTCAATGCATTCATACCAGTTAGGGAATGAAACTTCATTAAGTCTGTTTTTCATCTTTTCAGCGTCCAAAAGTCTAAGTGACTTGTAGGCTTCATCAACATTTTCCTTTGTAATCGGATTTATAATTCCGCCTATTTCAACACCTGCAGTGTGAACAAGAGAACCGTCCGACTTAATATGTGATCCCAAAAGCAAGTTCTTGTTATAATTTTTCTTAAGTAAAATTGCACCGCCTCCTGCTGAAAGGTTGTACATCATACTCATCTTCGGATCTGTAAAATCTACAAAGTCACCATTTCTGTATCCGCCGGCAACAAGTACAGTTTGTGCTTCATCATCAGCAATTAAAATGTCTTTTGCAACTTTCATGGCTGAAATTGTAGTACAACATCTGTTTTGAACATCAAGTGCCCAGGCGTTTGTTGCGCCGATACGGTCTTGAATGTAGCAAGCACTTGTTGTAAGAGGATATTCCTTCCATTCTTCACCGAAGCATAAAATTACATCTATATCCTTCGGATCGAAGCCTGTGTTTTTTAACAAATCAAGCGCGGCGAGAGCTCCCATTTCTTGAGTGCCTTCCTCTTTTAACGCAATATGAATTTTGTTTATACCTAATTTTTCTCTTACAGCTTCTTCACTCCAAGTTCCATTTGTCCATTCGGATATTTGTTTAGCATCCGCCGTATTCTTGGCTAAGTACATTCCTATGCCTACAATACCTACGTTTACATCTTTCATTATTATCACCCTTCCAATATAAATCGTTTTCCTAAGTAGTAAATAAAAAAATCTTTCTATGTGAATTGCTGTTCACCTTAATATGATTCTATTTGCTAAATTGATAAAAGTCAACAAGTATTTTACAAAATTATAATTAAATTTTACAAAAATATAATTATTTTAATTTTTTGTTGAATCTATACTGAAAACGTATACTCCGCGTATTGTAAGACATTACGCTATTTAGCCATTAAATCATATAAATTGTTAATCAATAGCTCTAAAAGATAAAATTGAGTCACTTAGCCTTGTTTATTTGTCAGTATATAGGCATTTGTTTGTTTTTTGTAACGGAAAGTTCAGGATGTCCTGCTTTTTTGGTTGAATCATTAAAATGTATTAACACCATTTCAATTTTACTTTATCGTAAAATTATTTTTTATATTTAAACATGAAAAATAATTCACAAATATACTCCAGAGTGCATTTTTATAATTGAAAAGCTTTAAAAAAAACGATAGCATAAAATAATTTTTTAACTATAATTAAAAATTAATAGAGATGAATTTTTGACAGGAGGTTGAAATGAGAGTACAAAATTTTCAAGAGAGTTTATTAAATCAAAATGTACTTTTATTTTTTGAAGGTGAGGACTGCGGTCTTTGTGAAGGGATGAAGAGAAAGACTCTTTCGGAGTTAAATAAATTTGACGTGGATATATGTTTTGTGAATTTAAATTAGTGTCCTGAACTTAGGGGCAGGTTTCAAGTTTTTTCTTTCCCCACTCTCCTCTTGTTGCAAAATGGCAAGGAGCTTGAAAGAGTTGCGGGTTTTTTCGACCTTACTTTATTAAAGAGAAAATTAAGCTTTATGGAGGGATAAAATTTTTGTATAATGTAAAAGTTGATTATGAATTTCATTGATTATTATTTTAGAAATGCTCCTAAGGATTTTAAATTTAAAATTTTCGGACTGACTCACATTTTCATATTGACTTTTACTTTTTTAAGTACTTATTTTATTTATAAAAATAGAAATTATTTAAAGGAGCACGACAATTTATATAAAATTATTTTAAAGGTCATTGCTCTCTTGGTTTTATTTGAACAGGTTTCCTTTCTATACTTTTATTTTTTTAAAACGAACTACGGTCCGGAGGAAGGTCTGCCTCTTTTTACTTGTCGCATTGCCCTTTATACAACTTTTTTCGGCATCCTTTTTAAGTCTAAAAAGCTTAAAGGCATTACGGCGTACTACGGCATTATCGGCGGCATTTTGGCACTGATCTACCCGGACATATACAGTTATGCCTTTCCCCACGTACTCTATGTGGATTTTTTTACGGAACACATTTTAATTCTGTGGGCGGCATGTCTCTTTGTCTTTGTAGAGGACTTTGAGTTTTCAAAGAAGCAATTTAATTTTGCTTTGGTTTTTACAAATGTCTTTCTTGTTGTGTCGCTAATTGTCGACCAAGTAATGGATGCAAACTACGCTTACCTTTTGAGGGCGCCCTTTGCCATTAAATTTTTTCAAAGCATACCCTATCCGGTGTTTGTTGTAATTACTTTTGCCGCATATAATTTTTTAGTTTGGGTTGTGCAAAAGTTTTGCTGCTATTTTAAATTCAAAAAATAAAAGGAAGGTTCTCCCTTCCTTTTGTTATAGAAATTGTTTTGCTCTTTCGTTTAGTGCTTTCAGTTCAATGTCATTTAAATCCAGCTCTATGTTGTGAGGCATGGCCTTACCTTTTTCATTTACATTTACATAGGAGATAAAGCCTTCCACTCTCTTTTCTCCTTCTACTGTAAAGAGTATGTGGACTATAAAACTGGTTCTGCCCGCATATGCCACTTCCGCTTCACACTTTATTAAGTCCCCTAACTGCACCGGCTTTGTAAAACTCATTTGGTCTATGTTTACAAGGACAATATTTTCTGCAGGCACTACTGTTGCCGTACACATAAGACCGGTCTCTACAAACCATTCTGCAGCTCGTCCTGCAAAGAGTGTGCCGTGATGGTTAAGGTCTTCCTTCTTTACAAATCTATAGGTTTCAAATTTTTTCATAAACCCCACCCCTTTGATATAATTATACCCAAGGAGGAAATGATGGATAAAGTTTATAAATCAAAATATTTTTTTATAGCACTCGTTATTATGATTATTTCAGCCGTAGCGGCTTATTATCTTTTGCCGATGAATTTGGGAAATGAAATTATAGAAGACTTCGGAAACAGTATCGGGGACTTGTCGGAATACTCTGCCCTCTCCCTTGCAATATTTATTTTTTTAAACAACCTTCGCGTCACACTTATTGTTTGGATTACGGGACTGATTCCTTTTATTTTTATCCCGGCAATTATAAGCGGAATAAACGGCGCAGTTATAGGTGCCGTTTTAAAAATTACTTCGGAAGAAGGAAGTGTGTTTAAAGATATTGCAACTTCAATTTTGCCTCACGGCGTGTTTGAAATTCCCGCCATATGTATTGCCGTCGCCATGGGCATCTCCCTTTGTGTCTTTGTAATTAAAAAGATAAGGGGCAAGAGCGATGCTTCCTTAGCAAAGTTTTTAAAGGCGCAGTTTATTTACTTCTTAAAGGTCGTGCTTCCTCTTTTAATTGTTGCCGCGGCAATTGAAGGTTTTGTAACTCCTCTTATTATGAACTTATAAAAAAAGCCCTCTCTACATAAGTAAAGAGGGTTTAATTTATTTGTTGAGTTTTTCAACGACCATCTTGTTTACGATTTGAGGATTTGCTTTGCCCTTGGACTTTTTCATTACCTGTCCGACTAAAAATCCTACTACTCTTGTCTTGCCGTTTTTAAAGTCTTCCACACTGGAGGGGTTTTCGCCAATGACTTCATCTACAATTTTTTCAATTGCACCTTCGTCACTTACTTGAAGTAAACCTTGCTCTTCTACATAAGTCTTTGCGTCGGCGCCGTCTTCAAACATTGCTCTGTATACGGACTTGGCTGCGCTGTTACTTATCTTGTCATCAGCTATCAGTTGAAGCAAGTAGAGGAAGTTTTCTTCCGTGTATTTAAAGTTAAGTATGGGATTTTGATCCTCGTCCTTTTCCACACGTCTTAACACTTCTCCCGTCAGCCAATTTGTAAGAAGGTTGTAGTCCTTAAACTTTGCAGCCAACTCTTCAAAGTAGTCTGCAAAGTCCTTGGTAAGAGTGAGTACCTTTGCATCGTAGTCTGAAAGATTGTATTCCTTCATAAATCTTTCTTTTTTAACTTCAGGAAGCTCCGGCATCTTCTTTCTGATGGCTTCAATTTCTTCGTCTGAAATTTTTACAGGAGGCAAATCACCTTCCGGGACAAATCTGTAGTCGGAAGCCGTGTACTTAATTCTCATAATTACAGTTTCGCCTTTTTCGTCGTCCCATCTGCGAGTGGTGCGAAGTTCTTCCTCGCCCTTTTCAAGTAGTGCGATTTGTCTCTTCACTTCATAGTCTATTGCCTTTTCAACTGCTCTGAAGGAGTTAAGGTTTTTAACTTCAGTGATGACACTCTTTGCTCCCGTGTCCAAATTTTTCACGTTTACATTGACGTCGCATCTCAAAGAGCCTTCTTCCATTTTGCCGTCGGATATGCCTAAGTAGATGAGAGTACTCTTTAATTTTTCCAAAAAGGCTCTTGCTTCTTCTCCCGAATTAATGTCAGGCTTTGTTACAATTTCGATTAAAGGCACGCCGGCTCTGTTGTAGTTTAAGAGAGTGTCTTCATCCATGTGCATGGACTTGCCTGTGTCCTCTTCCATTTGGACTTGGATTAAGCCGATTTGTTTTTTGCCGTCCTTTGTATCTATTTCAATATAACCTCCCGTGCAAATGGGGTTGTGGTTTTGAGTGATTTGAAATCCCTTTGTAAGGTCGGGATAAAAGTAGTTCTTTCTTTCAAAATAAGATACATTGTGTATGTCTGAATGGAAGGCAAGTCCCGCCATTACAGAGTACTCAAGTACCTCTTCATTTAATACGGGTAGTGCTCCCGGCAGCGCAAGGCAAACAGGGCAGCAATAGGTGTTGGGTTCTGCGCCGTAAACATTTTTGCAGCTGCAAAATGCCTTGGTCTTAGTTGAAAGTTCCACGTGTATTTCAAGACCTACTATTGATTTATAATTCATGGCTGCTCCTTTCAAATCCTTGTGCGATTTCTAAAAGTTCTCCGTCTTCAAAGGCCTTTCCGATAAATTGAATACCAACGGATAGACCGTCCTTTAAAGGCATGGGTATGGAAATCCCCGGCAGTCCCGCAATGTTTACACAAACTGTAAACAAGTCTTGCAAGTACATTTCAACCGCCGTAATGTCGTAGTCAATTCTGTATGGAAGTGTTGGAGATGTGGGGCACATAACTACATCGTAATTTTCAAATGCCGATTTAAAATCATTTATGATTAAAGTTCTAACCTTGAGAGCTTTTTCGTAATAATCCTTTGCAAATTCCATAGACAAAATGTGAGTGCCGATCATTATTCTTCTCTTCACTTCATCGCCAAAGGCTTCGCTTCTGCTCTTGCGATACATTTCTTCAACATTTTCATATTCTTTGGTTCTGTATCCGTATCTCAGTCCGTCAAAGCGTGCCATGTTGGGAGCAATTTCTCCGTTGACTAAAATGTGGTAGCACTCAATGCCGTATTTTAAATCGTCCATGGGAATGTAATCTACAGTTGCACCTTTTGATTTTAAAATTTCAATGGCCTTTTCAAATTCTGCTCTCACTTCTTCTGAAATTTTTGCCGATTCCAAAATGTCGGGCACTGCGACTTTAAGTCCCTTTAATTTTTCTACAGACTTATTTTCATCTAAAACTAAATTTTTAATACTGTCGTTGCCGATGGAAGATGCGTCCTTTTCATCTCTTCCCACAATGGCTTTTAAGAGAGCGTGAATGTCCTCTACAGTTTTGCCGAAAGCTCCCGGTGAGTCGAAGGTGTTTGCCATGGTAGAAATGCCGTAGCGGGAAATACTTCCGTAGCTTGGCTTCATGCCCACAATGCCGCAAAAGCTTGCAGGTTGTCTCACGCTTCCCCCCGTGTCCGTTCCCACGGAAAGTACCGCTTCATATCCTGCAACGGAGGATGCGCTGCCACCTGATGAGCCGCCGGGCACAAGGTCTTCGTCCAAGGGATTTTTCGACGGGCCGAAGTAGGAAGTCTTTGTCGAGCTTCCCATTGCAAACTCGTCCATGTTTACCTTGCCTACAATCACCGCATCTTCAGCTTTAAGTTTTTTAACTAAGGTTGCGTCGTAGGGCGAAATATAATTTTCAAGCATCTTTGATGCGCAGGTAAGTCTTACGTCCTTTACGGAAATATTGTCCTTTATAGTTACAGGCACACCTGCAAGAGCTCCTACCTCTTCTCCGGCTGCAATTTTTTCGTCTATTTCCTTCGCCTTTTTCAAAGCTTCATCTGTAGTAACTGTGATAAAAGTGTTGTACTTGTCTTCCGAAATATTTTTTAAAAATACTTCCGCCACATCTACAGCCTTAAGCTCTCCCTTTTTTATTTTTTCTGTGATTTCATTTGCTTTTAAATTTAATATATCCATCTTTACTCCACAAATTTTATAATATCAAAATAGCCGTATTTTTTGCCTTCAGTATTTTGAAGTGCGGCGTCCTGTGAAATGGACTCGCCCACTTCGTCTTCTCTCAAGTGGTTGTAAATACCTGTCGTTTGAAAAGTCGCCTCAACGCCTTCAGTGTCTATTGACTTTATTCTCTCAATTAAATCCATTGTGTCGGAAAAATCTTTTTCAAAGCGTTCAAAGCCTTCATCTGAAAAATTTAGATAGGCAATCTCAGCAATGTGTTTTATTTCTTCTCTTTTCACTTTTGCCCCCTCATTCTTTTATATTCATCTTCATCTATTATTGTAACACCTAAGTCCTGTGCTTTTGTAAGTTTTGATCCGGCAGATTCTCCCGCAAGTACAAAGTCCGTGTTCTTGCTCACACTTGATGAGACTTTGCCTCCCATGGAAATTATTTCCTCTTCAAATTCTCCGCGGGGTTTTGAAAGTGTGCCTGTAATTACAAATCTCTTTCCCGTGAAAGGACTTTCAACTGTACTTACTTGGGATGCCTTGGGACTGATTACATTTGAAAGCTCTTCCATACTCTTAATAATATGTTCGTCTTTAAAAAATTCCAAAATACTTTCCGCCGTAATGGGTCCTATGTCTTCTACATTAACAAGCTCATCGTAGGTGGCATTTTTAAATTTGTCAAAGGTGCCGTAGTAGTTGGCAAGGTCTCTTGCCGTCTTTATTCCCACATTGCCTATGCCCAATGCGTAAATGTATCTGAAGAGCTCCGGATTTTTTGAATTTTCAACTGCCTTTAAAAGATTTTCCGTCTTTTTTTCCGCAAAGCCTTCCACGTTTATTAAGTCTTCGTACTTTAGCTTGTAAATGCCGGGAATGTCATTTAAGTTTACGGTCTCCATAAGTTTTTCCACAGTCTTGTCCGAAAGGCCTTCAATGTTCATGCCGTCTCTCGATGCAAAGTGTACCAACCTTGCCGCAAGTTGAGGCTCACATGAAAGGGTGTTGGGACAGAAAAAGTGAACTCCGTCCCTTATAAGTTCCGTGCCGCAATAGGGACAGTTGGTCGGCATTTTTATTTCGTAGGTCTTGTCTTCCGTAGGAAGTGTGCCTAATATTTCAGGGATTACGTCGTTGCTTCTTCTGAGCAAAACCCTTGCTCCGATGCGAACTTTTTTTCTCAATATGTCGTCGTAGTTATTAAGTGTGGCACGTGAAACTGTAACGCCGCCTATGTCCACAGGCTCAAGAACTGCCGTAGGTGTGACCTTGGCACTTCTTCCCACGTTCCAATTTACGCTGAGAAGTTTTGTCGATACTTCTTCCGCCTCGTACTTAAAGGCAATTGCCCAGCGAGGGAATTTGTTTGTAAATCCTAAGATCTCTCTCGTGGCATAGTCGTTTATTTTAACAACTGCCCCGTCAATTAAGACAGGCAGGTCGCTTCTCACTTCTTCAATTTTTTTAATCTCTTCCAAGGCCTCTTCAATGCCGTGAACCAAGGTGGTGTGTGAGTCTGTTTTAAAGCCTTCAGCCTTTAAAAAATTTTTCATCTCAAGGTCCGACTTAAAGTTTTCCCCTTCAATGTAGTTTACATTGTAAAAATATGCCGTGAGGTTTCTAAGCTTTGTCACCTTCGGGTCCAAATTTCTAAGAGCACCCGCCGCCGCGTTGCGCGGATTTTTTAAAAGCTCCAAGTTGTTCTTTGTCGCATATTCGTTGTAGGCGTCAAAGGACTTAAAGCTCATAAGGCCCTCGCCCTGTACTTCAATTTTGCCCTTATAGTCGATGGATAAAGGCACGGAGTTTATAGTCCTTACCTGGGGCAAAATTCCTTCCCCGATTTCTCCGTTGCCTCTTGTGGCTGCCTGAACTAATATTCCATTATCGTAAGTTAAGTTTATTGTAAGACCGTCGAATTTTAATTCCACAACGTATTCAAAGGGCTGTGTCTCAAGTCCTCTCTCTGCGTTATAAGCTTCCACAATGCGAAGATTTCTCCTCTCCCACTCCTTCAGCTCTTCAAGTGACCTGGACTTTTCAAGAGAGTATAGTGGCGAAAGATGTCTGTGCTTTTCAAACTTGTCTAAAATTTCTCCCCCGACTCTTAAAGTCGGTGAGTTTTGAAGGACGGTGTTTGTATCTTTTTCCAGTGCCAAGAGTTCATCGTATAATAGGTCATACTCCTTGTCACTTAACAAGGGATCGTCCAATGTGTAGTAATGGTAGTTTAACTTGTTAAGCTCTTTAACCAGCTCTTCCATTCTCTTTATCTTATCCATCACTTCACCCTTTCCAAAGGAGCTACGGACTCTTTCAGCTTCTTAAGGCCTTGGCCTTGAAACGAAACTGTTATTTCATAGTCTCCCTCTTTTTCTTTTTTCATGACAACCATACCCTCGCCCCACTTTTTGTGGCGCACCTTGTCTCCCACTTTAAGGTTAAGGTCGTTTTCCTTAGGTTTTTCCGGCGCCTCGTATTTAAAGTGAGGCTTTAAAGTCTCTACAGGTTTAAAGGTAATTGCCTCATGTCGTTTATTGTCTTCAGTAATGCTTAGTTCACTTGCCATTTCATCTATAAATCTACTCTTAATTGCAGGGACTGTCTTGCCGTACTTTGTCCTGAATCTTGCCGAGCTTAAATATAGTTCACTCTTGCTGCGAGTTACGGCAACATAGCAAAGCCTTCTCTCTTCTTCTACTCCGCCTTCTTCATCCATAGATAAGGCGCTTGGGAAAAGTCCCTCTTCCATTCCCACTACAAATACAATGGGAAACTCAAGGCCCTTTGCAGAGTGAATGGTCATTAGGGAAACGCCCTTGTTGGAGTCCGCCTTGTCCACATCGGAAAGAAGGGACATCTCAGCCATGTAGTCTGAAAGTTTACTCTCCGGATTTTTTTCTTCGTAAGTAGTTGCAGCTGAAATAAGTTCTTCAATGTTTTCAATTCGCGCCCTGGATGTTGGGGTGTTCTCTGTTTTAAGTTCAGCCATGTAGCCTGATCTTATGACAACCTCTTCCATAGTTTCTTGAATGGAATTGCGCTCTGCATAGTCTTGAAAACCTAAAATCATTTCTTTAAATTCTTTAATTTTATTTACAGTTCGAGCAGCAATAACTCCCGGCTCCAATTTATCTATGGCGTCAAAAAGACTGAGACCTTTTTCCGCCGCAAAATCTTTAAGCTTTCCGACAGTGGTGTCGCCGATGCCTCTCTTAGGAGTGTTTACAACCCTCATAAAGCTCAGGTCGTCTTCCGGGTTTACAATAAGCCTCAAGTAGTGAAGTATATCCTTAACTTCCATACGGTCGTAGAATTTTAAACCTCCCACGACTCTGTATGGTATTCCGTGTCTCATAAGCTGCTCTTCAAAGCCGCGGGACTGAAAGTTTGCCCTGTATAAAATCGCCATGTCTTCAAAACTGTTTTTCTTGTAGTTAAGCTGCAAAATTTTATTCACAACTTCCTCTTCCTCCACATTGGAGTGGTCGTACTCTTTATACTCCGGCATCTTGCCCTTGTCCTTGTCCGTCCAAAGATTTTTCTTCATGCGCATTTTGTTATTTGCAATAAGTACATTTGCCGCATTTAAAATACTTTCAGTAGAGCGATAGTTTTGTTCAAGTAAAATTACCTTCGCGCCTTTAAAATCTTTTTCAAAATTTAAAATATTATTTATATCCGCGCCGCGCCACTTGTAAATACTTTGATCCGAATCTCCCACCGCGGTGATGTTTGGCTTGGGACCTGCAATTAATTTTATAAAATTATACTGTGCCGAGTTGGTGTCTTGGTATTCATCTACAAAGACGTAGGTAAATCTCCTGTTGTAGTAGTCCCTCGCCTCTTCGTTTTGAGACAAGAGTTCCACGGTTTTTAAAATCAAGTTGTCAAAGTCAAAGGCGTTATTTGCCTTAAGTCTCTTTTCGTATTCGGCGTAAATTTTGCCGATGGTAAATTCGTAAATGTCTCCCTCATTTTCTTTAAGATACATTTCAGGAGTGGTCATTTTATTTTTTAAATTGGAAATCTTTGACTGAATACCCGAGTCGGAATAGTACTTGGGACTAAGATCAAAGTCCTTCAATATGTCTTTAACTAAAGTTTTGGAATCCAAGGTGTCGTAAATTGTAAAGTTGGAAGTGTAGCCAAGGGTCGCGGCATACTTTCTCAAAATGCGCACGCAAATAGAGTGGAAGGTTCCGATCCACAAATTTAAATTTCCGCCGATTAAATTTTCCGCACGCTCTTTCATTTCATTTGCCGCTTTGTTGGTAAAAGTAATTGCCAAAATATTGTAAGGGCTTACATTTTTTTCACTTACAAGGTAGGCGATTTTACTTGTGACAACTTTTGTCTTGCCGCTGCCGGCACCTGCAAGTATTAAGACGGGTCCGTTTGTCTCTAAAAGGGCTTGTCTTTGTCTCTCGTTTAATTCGTCAAAACTTTTCATTCTATCTCCATTAAATCTTTTAATATTTCTCCCGCCATTAAAAATCCCGCCACAGGGGGCACAAAAGATGTGCTTCCGGGCAGTCTCGGGTCTTCACCTCTAAATCCGATGTAGGGCTCTTCATTTGAGTAGACCACCTTCACATCTTCTATATTTCTCTTCTTAAGTTCTCTTCTCATAACACGTGCCAAGGGGCAAGTGTTGGTGTGCTTTATGTCCGCCACGCAAAACTTTGTGCCTTGTATTTTATTTCCCGTGCCCATGGACGAGATGACTTTCACTCCCGCCTCTTTTGCCTTTTCTATGATTAAAATTTTGGCACTAACCATGTCTACACAGTCTGCAATGTAGTCGTATTTTGAAAAGTCGATTCCATTCGCCGTGTCCCTTGAGTAGACCATATCATAGGTATCGACAACCGCTTGGGAGTTGATGGAAAGGATGCGCTCCTTTAAAGCTTCCACCTTTCTCATGCCTACGGTTTTTTCCGTGGCAATAATCTGTCTGTTTAAATTTGTATAGTCAACAGAGTCTCCGTCTACAATACCCAATTGAGTGATACCGCCTCTTAAAAGTCCTTCCACACAGTATCCCCCCACACCGCCAAGGCCTAAGACCAAGACACTTTTGTCATGAATTTTTAAAACCTTGTCTTCGCCGAAGACCATTTTCGTTCTAATGAGTCTGTCCATTTTATTTAACCAAGGTAACGTCCTTTAACACGCCCTCGGAATATACCCCTTTAAATTTATATGTGTCCCCTTTGTTAATACTGTCCGTGCTCTTGTAAATAAAGTTAATCGTGTCTGTATTAAAGTCAAAGTTTGAACTTCTCACGCGAAGCGTTACAACATATTCACTTGGGGAAATGCTCTTCACATCTTCCACTATACCTTCAAACTCTACTTGCCTGTCGGGAACGGTTACAGTATTTTCACTTGCGCCCTTTGTATTTAAATAGTTAAGGGTCTTATATGAAATAACAGCCATTTCACTTCTTCTGATAAATTTTTTGCCGTTAAAAAATCCGTCGCTACCTGTAGATGAATAAATATTTTCTCTCACCAGGCTCGACAAATATTCTCTCACCATTTGAGGTATTTCACTTAAATCGTTGTGAAATAATAGAGAGTCTTTAATTTCCGGAGTAAAGCCCAAGGCTCTTCCGATATAAACTGTGACTGAATTTCTGTCAGGATATACGCTGCCGTTAATCATGTTAAGTCTCTTTGCTTCATTTAAAGTCGCTTCAGTATATGCGCCGCGCTTTAACATATATGCCACGGCGGTCTTCGCCCACTCCGGCACGTCGTACTTGTCACACACGCTGCCGTAAGCACTTAAAGCTTCACTTACTTCAACAGAAGAAGGCTTCAACACCTTAAACATAATTTGAGACACTTCCAAAAATGAAACAGGCTTGTTCGGTTTAAAAGTGCCGTCGGGATAGCCGTCTAAAATATTTTCATCTGCCAAGTAACTGACTTCCTTATATATCCAACTGAATCCTCCGGTTTGATCCACGTCGGAAAAAGTTTTAGCCGTAGCAAATGTAGGGATTAATAAAAGCACTGTAAGTGCATAAATAAATAATTTCTTCAAATTCATAATTACCTCCATTTGGTATTATAACATAGGAAAAATCCAATGATTAATGATATAATCGAATAAGCTTAAAAAATAACTAATACCTTTTAAAGACCTGTTATTAATCGAGGTGAAAAAATGGATTCAGCTATATTTAAAGAACTAAAAAAATTTTCTAATGTAATGGATTTTAATCCGGCGGTAAGTGAAGATGAAATTAAAAATTTTGAAAGAGAAAACGGCATCTCACTACCGGTATCATATAAAGAACTCTTGACACATTTTGACGGCGGCGAAATTTTTGTCCCCGGCACACTTTTTTTCGGCATCAAAAGTTATCCCTGCTGTCCTTCAATTAAAGAGGTTAATTCAAAATCAAAACGCAACCTCATAAGCATCCCCAATGACAATTTAATAATTGCTGAGCTTAACTTCGGTGACTTTATTGCCATAGATTTAAATTCGGAAGAAGTCACTCAGTGGGATCACGAATGTGATGAAGAGTTTGACAGATGGGACACTCTCGATGACTTTATAGAATTTTTAATCACGTCCTATGAGGCGGGTGAATCTCTATGACTCCTGAAATAAAAGAGAAGAGAAGACTCACCAACTTGCGTCAAAAGGCGGTGCGAGATGCCTGGAAGGAAGAGAAGGAATTAATGGAACAGGGCAGGTGTACCAGGCCTTGGACCAAGGATGAGCAACAAGAGCTGAGAGACACGGGACGTGTGAAGGGCTACTACGGCCACCACATGAAGTCCGTGGCAAAATATCCCGAGCACGCGGGAAGTTATAAAAACATTCAGTTCCTCACAAACGACGAACACATACAGGGAGCTCATCAAGGCAGCACTCGAAACCTGACCAACGGCTACTACAACCCTAAGACGGGAGAGATTTCAAAATTCGGCAAGGGCATTGGCAAGGTACCTCTCTTTGATTTAAGAACCGGAAAGGAAATAGAGCGAGTTAAGTCCTTGGAGGAAAATAAAATAGCTGCAAAGGATAATACATTAAAGGCAAAGAAGACCAAGGAAGAAATAAGAGAGAACTATAAGAGATTGGAGAGCGGAAGCAGAAAGAGGAACGAGGCCTCGATTAAACAACTAACCAATAAAAGAGGAATGAAAATATAATGGCAATTAATCAAGTTACAATACAGGGAAACAGCGTCCACAAAAACTGTCCCCCAAAGGCAACAGGCACAGGCATAGTCTTAAAGGGCAAGTTTAACAACGCAGATACATACTTCTCCATGAACGAAGACCTGCTTTCAAAGCACACCCTTCTTGTGGGAGCCACAGGGTGCGGCAAGACAAATGTGTTTAACTTTTTTATAAAGCAGCTGAAAAATTCCATGAGCCCTGAAGACGTAATGATTATCTTCGACACAAAGGGAGATTATTTTTCACAGTTTTATACCAATAAAGACTTTGTCGTGGCAAATTCAAAAATGTATAAGAGCTACACATCAAACTGGAACATATACAAGGAGATATTAGTAGACGGCTTTGATGACGAAGACATTTATGCAAACACCTATGAGATAACTCACTCTCTCTTTAAAGACGCAATTGAAAATTCCACACAGCAGTTCTTCCCAAATGCGGCAAGGGATTTGCTCTCCGCAATATTAATTGCTCAAATAAACCTTGGCAAAGATGACATGGATTTTCGCAAAAAATATTTTAACAACGAGGCTTTGAAAAAATTTTTAGACTCCATTTCCATGGAAAAAATTGAAAATCTTTTAAGTCCCGACTTGTTTCCGGACCTGTCCTCGGTTTTAATGTACTTAGGCGACGGCACAAGTGACCAGGCCTTGGGAGTTTTAGCTGAGCTTCAAAGTGTAACACGGGAAATCTTTATGGGCTCCTTTGCAAAGGACGGCAGATTTTCCATTAGAAATTTTGTAAGAGAGAAGAAGGGAAACACCCTTTTTATTGAATACGACCTCTCTATCGGAAACACCTTGGCGCCGATTTACAGGCTCCTCTTTGACCTTGCACTTAAAGAGGCCATGGGCAGAAACAAGTCCTCAGGCAATGTGTACTTGGTCTGCGACGAGTTTAAACTCCTCCCCAATTTAAAACACATTGAGGACGGCCTTAACTTCGGCAGAAGTTTGGGGGTAAAAATTTTTGCAGGACTTCAAAGTATTGAGCAGCTATACCAAGTTTACGGCGAGTCCAAGGGCAAAAATATTGTGGCGGGATTTTCAAATATCTTCGCCTTTAAGTCAAACGACTATGTGACGAGAGACTTTATTTCAAATCTCTACGGCAAAAACATTGTCTTGGAACAGTACAAAATGTCAAACAACACAATGGTGGAAGAAAAACGTCAAGGCAAAACTGTAGAAGATTGGGACTTAAATGACTTGAAAGTCGGCGAGGCAATAGTGGGCCTTGCATATGAAAGACCTTTTAAATTTTATTTCGATCTTTTTAAGGGGTAGCTATGAAAGAATTACTTTTGCTTTTACACAACTTCTTCTCCTCCGCCAATGCAAAGATGAGAGTGAGAAGAATAGAAAAAAGCAATGAAAATAAAAAAAATATTTCCTATTACGAGCCAAGTGATATTGAAGGCTTTATCGAAAGAGATTCAGGAGTCGGTTCCTATTTAATATCGGGAAACAACAGAGTAAACAGGCTTCGTGCCGCAACATCTGTGGCTGCATCTTCACTGTCCTATGGCGTGCCCGTTGTTGTACTTCACGAAGGAAACCGTGACCTTGAAAATATGTTGCAAAGTGCCACGGCCTTTGTACGCGAAAGGCATATTATTTCAAGTAACAGTAATACCTACGATCCTTTTTACAACAGATCCGATGTTGAAATCTACAATCTCATTTTAAATTCAAAGGGCGAATCTGTTCTTATGAATGCCGTTGCAAGTGAATACATTAAAGGCATTTCAAAATTTATCCGGAGCAAAAACATTCCACCCTTTTTCGACATGTTTTTAAGATGCCCTCACGACACTTTGTTTGACAAGGTGGAAGAGGCAAGGCTCAATGGACACATAGATGACACCACGGCACTTGGTATTAGAAACTCACTTATGCAAGGCCAGGGAGAAAGACCGGGAGTACAGTCCTTCTTCTCTCAGCTGTCCTATCAAGGCACAGGTGTCCTTTCTAACAAGAACACACGTGCTTCCGTTACAAATGTAAAAGACGTCGTGTCAAAGGGCGGAATTATTTCCATTGACATAGGCTCCTCAAGTAACGACATATTAATTAATTTAATCGTAAATGAAATAAAGGAGAGAATAAACTCGGGAGCAAAGGTCATGCTCATTGTGGACCGAATAACCCTAGGAGCGAACAACTTGCTCCTTAACTTGGTGAAGTCTCAGTCTCAGGGATGCCTTACAACTCTCACCTCAGACGACGTCTATGCAATGGCAGGCTCAGATGACAACTTGTTTCACTCGCTTGCGGGAAATGCCTGCAAGTGTATAGTCTTTAATCACGGCAGCGGCGTCTCCTGCAAAAAATGGTCGGAGGTCTTCGGCTACTATGAGGAGGACAAGGTCTCAAAAAACATTGGAGGCATGGGAAGCTTCTTCCCAATTTACGGCTTTAACCCTCAATACACATACAGTGTCAGCGAAAATTCGGAGTTTATAATTAAACCAGATGAGATAAACAGACTTTCAAGTAATGAAGTCTATATTTTGGACAAAGTATCACAGGAATTAATTTATTCAAAACTTATTTAGGAGGAATATCATGACAGAATTAAGACAAGAAGAATTTGACGCTATGCCCGGCGAATCAGTTGCGGCACCGAACGAACCCCACTTGGCGGTTGTGTTGTTACTTGACACTTCAGGCTCAATGGAAGGAGAACCTATTAAAAGTTTAAACGAAGCAATTAACAACTTTAAAGAGCAAACTTCTACAGACGATTTGGCTCGCAAGAGAGTAGACGTTGCTATTGTAGAGTTTAATTCTCACGCAAAAGTTGTACAGGATTTTGTTCCCCTGCCACAAATGCAACCTGTGGATTTGCAAGCCGGCGGTCTTACCGCAATGGGTGAAGGTATAAACCTTGCCATTGACTTGGTTAAAGACAGAAACAGATTTTATGCGACTATGGGCACACCTTGCTTTAAGCCGTGGATTTTTATGATTACAGACGGAGCTCCCACAGATGACATTGAAGAAGCCAAGGCGAGAATTTTGGAAGAAGAAAGTAAGGGCGAACACGGCAAGCTTAAATTCTGGTCAGTAGGCGTGCCGGGATACAGTAAGGAAACTCTTACTTCCCTTTCTAAGAGAGTTATTGAAAGCGAAGAAGCTTCCTTTAAGGACATTTTTAACTGGCTGAGTGAAAGTATGGTTACCATCTCTGTAAGTAAGGTAGATGAAAATCCTGCACTTCCCGATTTGCCGGAAAATGCGAGAGTAATACCTACCGACTGGTAATCATATGATTTGCGACTATGGAATAACCTTGTGCGGCAAGTCACACATTGCAAAAGACAAAGTGTGTCAGGACAACCACAAGATTAAAAAATTAAATAACGGCAGGGTCATCGCCGCAGTAGCAGACGGCGTGGGCTCCGCCCCTCATTCCGACATAGGCTCTAAAATTGCGGTAGATACCGTCGTTAAAATGTGCGAAGAGCTGATGCCTTACGACTACAACGAGATAAGTATTAAGTCCATGCTTCGCACCGTCTACAACTATGCCCTTAAAAAAATAATTAAAGAGGCGGAAGAAGCTGGAGAGCCGGTAGAAAATTACGACACTACTTTAACCGCCGTTATATATGACGGCAAGAGAATAATCTACGGTCACTCGGGTGACGGCGGCATAATAGGTTTAACCGCCTACGGCAAGTATGTGGAGATAACAAAGCCTCAAAAGGGAGAAGACAATATATCTGTAATCCCCTTGAGGGCAGGATACACCTCCTGGGAGATAAACTCCTATGAGGAAGATTTAGTCTCCGTTGTTTTAGTTACAGACGGAATGCTGGATATAATGACTCCCTACCTTTTAAACTTGGACGAAGACAGGTCAAAAGTCTATGTGCCCTTGGTAAGTTATTTTGCCGACCCTGTGGCCATGGACAAGAAGAATATTAAAAAAGAGATAGAGGAGTTTGTAAGGGCGGAAGATTACGACGGAGAAAAATTTTACAAAAGACTTAACGAAGTATACAAAGTAAGGACAAAGGACTTTGAAAAGTGTATTGAAGAGATAAAGAAATACAACTTCCCCTTAACTCTCATGGATAATGTACAGGACGACAAGACAATTGTGGCATTGGTAAATACAGAAGATGAAATGAAAAACGCCGAGGGCGATTACTACCGCGAGCCTGATTGGAACGCCTTACAGGAAGCCTTTAACAGGTTGGCATACCCTCACCTGTACAAAGAAGAAGTTGAAGAAGAAACTTCTAAAGAGCCTGTAGAAGAGACCGAAGGCGACGAAATAGTTGTAAATATAAACAAAAGCATTGTCACCGTAGTTAATTTAAAAAATAAAATTGTGAAGGCTTTTAAAAAGAATGAAAAGGAAGATAAATGACGACATTTAAAGGTAAGTCGGGCAGAACTTACACGGCTGTAGAACCTCCCTTGGGTAAAGGTGGAGAAGGTACGGTCTATGAAGTGGAAGGTATGCCCGGGTATGTACTTAAAATTTATGCATCGGAGAAGAGAAACGAAGAAAGGCTACATAAATTAACCGCAATGCTTGCTTCTCCTCTGCCTGATGACGCCATAAGTCAGGTGACTTGGCCTGTGGACATTGTGTCGGAGAACAGGGCCTTTATGGGCTATGTAATGCCGAAAGCGGCAGGTGGCGAAGAGCTTGAGGTAATTTATTCCGACAAGTACAACAAAAAATTTACATACTACCAAAAAATTTCAATTGCAAAAAATTTATGTGCGGCTTTAAATTCAGTACATAGTGCAGGACAAGTGTGCGGCGATTTAAATCCCAATAACATTGTGGTGGATCCCAAGACAGGTCTCGTGACCTTAATAGATACGGACTCCTACCACATCACCGATCCCGCCACGGGAAAGATATACAGATGCACTGTGGGAATGCCTGACTACTTACCTCCCGAGCTTCAAAAAAAGATGAAGGGCGGCATGACACTTGTAAATGCACCTCTACCTACTTTTACAAAAGAGGCGGACTTGTTCGGACTTGCCACACATATATTCAGACTCCTTATGAACGGCGCACTGCCCTTTTCCTGTGCAGTAGACTCTACTACAGCCATGTCTCAAGGGTCTGTAACGGCACCTCAGCCCATTGACAATATAGCAAATAATTTCTTTCCGTATTTCGACAAAAGGCCGGGAATTGTAATTCCCCCCTATGCACCGCCCTTTAATATACTGCCCGCCGATTTACAAAGACTTTTTCTAAGAGCATTTAAAAGCGGACACAGCAATCCCAAGGCAAGACCTACACCTATAGAGTGGTTCAACGCATTGGGAGCTTTGGAAAAACATTTGAAGCAGTGCGGCAATCATAATAACCACTACTACCCTGACAATTTAAGTCATTGTCCCTGGTGTGAAATAGACATGCGATTTGCAAAGACTCTTAACTTGGCACATAGTGTCACCATAAGGCAGACGCCCTATAGTAAGAGCCCCTCTTCAACTGCAAGTAGTTCATCAAGTACAAGGACTCAGTCATCAGGCAGTTCTACAAGGACTACCTCTACAAGGAGCAGTTACTCCTCTACATCAAGTACAACTAAAAAAACTACTCCTCCGACGAGAAACATATCACCGCCGAAAAAAGTTAATACTTTTAGTTTTTTTGAAATTGTTATCATGTTTATCGGGGCCCTTGTCATACTGTATGTGGCATTTAAATTAGGCGGCTTCTTAATAAGAACAATTAAGTCGCGACCTGTAAGTGTGGGTACGAAAGTCGAGAGAATGTTAAACGGCATTTCCAAAAATAAAAGCAAAGGTAATTCAGCACCTGTAAAAGAGCCCGAAGAGCCTGAACGTATTATGGAAAATGAATACTATAAAAACATTGAAGCCATGGAGCCTTATGAAACATCGGACTATTTAATGTATGAGTATGATACTGTAAAGGACAACCTGGGCAACACATATATGAGCGGGTTGTCCGGTGTCACAAGCGCTTACGACGGCATAGCAACATACCGCGATTATAACAACAACGATTATTCCGAAATTCGCGGCAGAGTTGTAGTGCCTTATGATCATAGAGGTTTCACAACTGAGGACAATGTTCTTAAAATTTACGGCGATGGCAATCTTCTCTATACTTCTCCCTTAATGACAAAGGGTGTAGAGCCTGTAGATTTTGTAGTGGATATATCTCAGTGTCAAAGCGTGCGAGTGGAAATAACGGGAGATCAAAGTATAAGATTGGTGGACTGCGGATTTTATAAAGACAGCTCCTCTCCCACAATTACAACTATGGTACCCCCGCCTAAAATAACAGCCTCTCAAATGCCCCTAAATGAGTTGGATTGGTTCAGCTCATCAGGACCTCACGACGGCATGTATTGCGTAGAAGATATAACAGATAATTTGGGCAACACATATAAATTCGGCTTTAGAGGAGACGGATATGTGGGTGATGAATGGCAGGAATATATACTTAACAGAGAGTATGAAGGCCTTAGCGGCAAAGTAATACTCATAGAAGATCACAAAGATTCTGAAGGCGAGCTTGGATACATTAAAATTTACGGCGACGGCAATCTCCTCTATACGTCACAGACCTTGGTAGCCGGATGCAATCCTGAATATTTCAGCATAGATGTTTCAAATGTGTACAAGCTTCGAATTGAGCATTACGGAGAATATACAGCATACCTGGCAGATGCATACCTGTACAAGTAAAATTATATTAAATAAGAGGAGGCATTATGAAAAAATATGTTTTAATATTGGCTGCCATTATGTTTTTGACAGTTGGTTGCAGCAAAGGAAGTACAAGTGAAAAAGAAGTTGAAGAGAAAGCTTATCCAAAGGCCGTTAAAGTCTCAGGCACCATATACGAAGACACAGGCTATGAAAATGCCATGGTCACATGCGGCATGATGGACGGAGAAATTAAGACTACCGTTTCAGAAAAAGAGATGCCCGTAAATGATGACGAGTCCAACTTCGGCACAGGCTACGGCTACCAAGTATGGGAAGAGGGCTATATAAATGTTCAAATAGACAACAAGCTGATATTGTTTAAAGACGTTGAACTGAAAGACGATGACAGCATCCCTAAGTATGTCGCGCACTTTACTGCTAAGGTCACACAGGCTGATGAAGATACAATAATGGTAGAAGCAACTCACGTCGATGAAGAATTTTATTTTAAAGAGTTGTTGACAAAGCCCATCTCTTTGCCACTTGAAGCCTTTGGCGATAGTGCCGATATAAAAGACCTTGCAGGTAAGACCGTGGAAGTTTATTTCGGCGGAGAAATTAAAAACACGGAACCTGAAAGTTCAATACCTATTCATTTAGAAACAATTTATAGAATTGACGTTAAATAAAAAGCGAGCCGATGAGCTCGTTTTTTATTTAAATATTTTTTATTCCTGACATTAATATTTTTACAAGTCTCTTATCCTATCTACAAGACTGTTTTGACTGTGCTTTTCATAGCACCTGCCGGTAAATATTATCCCAATAATTATATTTACGAAGTTTATAAGGATAAGAGGCATGATTACAAATTTATAGGAAGTCCACTTAGTCTGTGCCATAAAATCCATCAAGATAAATTTATCTACAAGAAGCATAATGATGAAAGAAAATACTAAGCCACATAAAGAATAGATCAAATTCTTTTTCACCAAATATTTTTTAATATTTTTCTTTGTCATTCCAATTGCTTCAAGAATTGATAAGTTCACCATGTTTCTTAATATTTCAGTAGCAATAACGTTAATAAAGTTAAGCACCGATATTAAGAATAATACTATAGATAAACTATAACCCACAAATTCTATAAGATTTTTGAAATCTTTAAAAGACTTTATCTGAAGGTCTCTTGAGTCATAGGAAAAGTCCGGCTCATTTTCAAAAGTTTTTAATAGATTATCAAAATTTTCCTTTTCACTATCCTCCACATCAAATCCATAGGACATTATACTTCGATCTCCTGTAAGCTCTTTATACTCAGTCGGATTCATATAAATATATTCCAAACTTAAAGTAGGACTAGATTCGTCGTTTATATCTTCCTTAACCGCAAGAAAATATCTAAGACCATTTGAAAAATTATAGTCAATCTTGCCCATCACTTGGACTTCTTTGACTTTATTTTTGACATTAATCTTTATTTTATCACCGGTTTTAAATGCAGACTTTTTATCTCCATATTCTCCAACGATAATATAATTTCCTGTTTGCCATTTTTCTTTATCAAACTCTCCATCTATGAATTTTTGTTTGTTTATTAAATAGTCATCCATACCAAATAGAAGTGGTGCAACTTTGTTATCTTCTATTTTAATTTTTGGATAAGTGTGCTCATAACCGGAGGAGTATAAAGCTCCCCCACTTTTAAAGCCCTTATAGTTTTCTATCTCATCAATAAACTTTTTATCAATTCCTTCTTCACTACCTAAATACATATACCTAAAGTATTTTGGGCTTGCTATATTATAGTCGGTTACGATTACATCAGAAATCCCCTTTTCTAAATCAATATTGCCGGTATAGGTTAATACACTGTTTAAAATAACAGCAGATAAGCTAATAGAAAGAACTATGGAAATAAATCTAAATTTATTTGAGAAGACTTGTCTTCTTGCCAGCTTTCCTAGAGAAATATCCTCGCTTTTATATTTCTTTTTTATCGTGGTTTCATTGTATCTGCTGGCATCTATTGGAGAAACTTTTGCTGCATACCTTGCAGGTCTCATAACTGATAGAAATACTGTAAGCAAAGTAAATGCTGTTGAAAATAAGATAATTAATATTATTACTGCGAGTGATAACTTTACATCTATTAGCATCTCATTACTTGCAAATATTTTATTTAAAATAACTTTTCCAATAGAAATCCCTACTATATCTCCAACTATTATTGCTGGAAGTGCGACGGCTAAAGACTCTAGATGAACAAGTTTTTTGATTTGAGGCTTTGTCATTCCGATTGTTTTTAAAAGTCCCAGAAGTTTAATATCTTCATTTACTGATATTTTGAAAATATTGTTTATTATTAAGTATCCTGCAACCATTACTAAAATTAAAAAAGCTAAGAAAGGTAAAAATGTTTTAAAATCAAAACTAGAATCACCGGATAAAATATAAGCAAAGTTAACACCAATTCTTATTTCTTTGTCGGATAGATTTCCAGGGTCATCTACCACTTTATAAGCATTTCTCTCTGCAATTTTTAAAAGTTTATCCCTTATCATAAAGGAATTCTTTAGCATTACCTCCAAGTCTTTATTATTTTCTGGAAGGGATAATTTACCTACATAAGATTTTGATAAATAGATTTGTCCTACACCAACATTTGAGTCAATAGGATTTTGAAAGGTTCCAGATATAATAAATTTATCACTTTTCTTTTCGATAATCTCTCCCG
>CABTXP010000014.1 GCA_902488815.1 uncultured Eubacteriales bacterium
TCGTCGTTTTGTGGTCTAGGTCTTCTTGCCGCTTCTTCTTTCTTTTCTTCTGTCTTCGGTTCTTCTTGCTTATCTGCCGGACGTTGACAAGCTATAACGCTAAACGCCATAACTAAAACTAATAGTAATGATATTAATTTGATACTTTTCTTCATTTGTTTCACCTTTTCTTAATATTTAATATTTCTCTTGCTTCATCGGGTGTGGCAACTTCTCTACCTAAAAGTTTTGCCATCTCAACAACTTTTTCAACAAGTTCGCCATTGCTCTTTGCAGGTACGCCCTTACTTATGTATACGTTGTCTTCAAACCCTACTCTTACATTACCGCCCATTGCAACGCCAAGCATTGCCATAGGTATTTGATGTCTTCCGATTCCCGCTACAGTCCAAGTTGAGCCTTCAGGAATACTTTCTACCATGTATACCAAGTCTCTCGGTGTAGCCGCCATTTGCACTCCAAGTACGAAGTCAAAGTGCATCGGACTTTGGATGAATCCTTGCTTGTTATATGTTATGGCATAGTCAACCATGCCTTTGTCGAAAACTTCTATTTCCGGCTTGATGTTTCTTGAATTCATAACCGTTGCGAAATTTTTAATTGTGTTTTCGGTGTTAACAAAGATTTCATCTCCGCCGAAGTTACAAGTACCGCAGTCCAATGTTGCCATTTCCGGGTTAAGTTCCGTAACTTCAAGTCTTTCTTCGTCACTCATACCTGTAGCGCCACCTGTGGAAGGTTGGATAATAACATCTGGGCACTTTTCCAAAATTGCGTCGATGCATTCTTTAAACCTGGCTTTGCTTTGGGTAGGAGTTCCGTCATCTTCTCTTACGTGAAGATGTATGATGCTTGCTCCCGCTTTGTAAGCGGCATAAGCTTCATTGGCTATTTCTTCTACAGTATAGGGCACGTTGGGGTTTTGATCTTTTGTAACCTCTGCGCCGCATATTGCACAAGTTATAATTAATTTCTCCATAATAATCTCCCTTATTCCTACTTCCTTTGGTTTTCCTTTTTAACTACACAAACTCCCTTTGCGCGGTTTACAATAATTGGTTCTTCAAGCACGTCACAAGCTGAATCGCTTATGTCTTTTCTCGGTACGATAACTTTTTTGGCAACGAATTCCATCTTTCTTGATGAATTTCCCGCTTCTACTATTTTGCCTGTAGCTTCTATGTAATCTCCTGCATAAACAGGTGCCAAAAATTGAACTTCGTCATATCTTAGGAATAGTCCTTCATCTCCGTCATGTTGAATTAAAAGTTCAGTAGCTACATCGCCAAATAGTTGCAAAATTCTCGCACCGTCTACTAAGTCTCCGCCGTAGTGTGCATCTGCTTGACTCATTCTGAGTCTGATTGTAGATGTTTTTTCCATTTTTCCCTCCTATCCGAAAAATTCTTCAAAAAATTTTCTTAACTTATCATTTCTTCTTAAAATATCAAATGTAATAAGGTCATGACCCGGATAATATCCGTCTCCTACTATCATTTGAGTATATTTCTTAACACCTTCAGCTCCCAAAGATGCCTTTACAAAATTTGTACTCATGCTGAAAAAGTATATTTTGCCTGTATTTTTAGTTACCAAAATTGTTGAAAGTTCAGTATCCGGCACATTAACAGTATTGACAGTAAAATCGGCCTCTATCCCTACCGTTTTCATGTAATCTTCGTAAGTTTTAAGAGGCTTTTGAGCATCAACACTCAGTGCAATATCTGCCAGTCCTAAATCTTCTACAACCTTGCATCTCTCTTTTGAATACTCCAAGCAAATAACTTTGCCAAAGGGAGCAACTTTTTCCTTGGCTACAGCAAGAGAAAGAAGTCCTGCTTTTCCTGCTCCTACTACAACAACTACGTCACCGGGTTTTGCATTCATTGCAACCATGGCCGGTGCACCTGCAACGTCCATTGCAGCTAGTGATACATTTGTCGGTAAATCCTCAGGAAGTTTTGTAAAAATTCCTGTCTCGAACAAAATCGCCTTTCCGTCCACAAAGACTTGATCGGTATTCATATCAATGTCTTTTATTTCATTTACCTTTAACGGTGTTAAAGATAATGAAACCAATGTTGCAATTTTATCTCCGACTTTTGCATCAATGTTTAATTCCTCTCCTATTTTTTCAATAGTTCCTATTAATATTCCACCGGATTTGGTTTTCGGTTCCTGGAACTTACCTTGAGTAGATATAATTTCCATGAATCTTTCCTTAATCCTTGCGATGTCTCCTCCACATTCATTTGAAATTTCTGAAAATGCCGAACTTGTCGGTTGAAGAGCAATTACATCAATTAAAATTTCATTTGGATAAATTTCAGGATTATTGTCGACTTTTGTCGCTGCTTGAGGTAAAAAACCCTTTGGCTCAATAACCCTGTGACCGCCAAATTGATCGTACTTCATCACACACCTCCTCTGCCACTATAATAATGCAAGTTGCGTGCCAACTTTTATTTTTTAAGAAACCCCATGTATTGAACATTTTAAAAATTGAGAAGTTAATTATTCGATACAATAGTGTATCGGGAAAATGATTTTGATTAGTTTTTGTATCGATATTTGTAGCTTATTAGTGTATATTAAGGTAAAAAAATAAGGACCGAAGTCCTTATAATTCATATCTGTTTAGTTTTCTGGAAATTGACGCCTGAGAAATGTTTAATCTCTTTGCCATTTCCCTTGTACTCATGCCCTTGTCTCTAAAGTGTTTTAAAAGACTCTTCTCGTGTTTATCCATATAGGCTTTGTAGTCTTCGTTATTGTCAATTAAGTTTCGTTGCATTTGATACTCTTGATATGCAGGCCCTTCGACGTTAATGCATTTATGGAATGATTCCAAATTGACTACATCATTGTCCTCTTCAATTAAAAGTCTTTGGACAAAGTTTTCAAGTTCGCGAATATTCCCCTTCCAATTAAATTCAGCCATTCTGTCAATAACTTCTCTGTCAATTCTCTTGTTAAGGTTGAATTTTTTATTGTATCCGTGGACAAATACATTGATCAAATCAGGTATGTCGTCTCTCCTGTACCTTAGAGCAGGCACATAAATGGGAAATACATTCAGACGATAGTATAAGTCCTCTCTGAACTTGCCATCGCTTACCATCTTCGCCAAATTTTTATTTGTAATTGCAAGCACCCTTACATCACTTTGAATGGGAACTGTACCGCCAACTCTGTAGAATTCATTTTCCTGCAACACTCTCAAAAGCTTTGCCTGAAGCATTAGGGGAAGCTCTCCGATTTCATCAAGGAGAATTATTCCCCCTGCGGCCATTTCCCAAAGGCCGGTCTTACCTCCTTGCCTGGCACCGGTAAAGGCGCCCTTTTCATAGCCGAAGAGCTCCGACTCCAAAAGATTTTCAGGTATTGATGCACAATTTAATCGCACATAGGGAGAGTTGACTCTCTTGGAATGACTGTAAATTATTTTGGCGATCATTTCCTTGCCTACCCCGGACTCACCTGTGATTAAAACGGTGCAGTCGAATTTAGACACTTTAATTGCGTTTTTCACCGTATTTTTTATGGAATCGGACTTCATTACAAAGTTTTTAAGCATCCCCTCGTCTGTGGGAATATAAATCGTCTCTTTCCTACTTTCGGTATTTCTCTCTTCATATTCTAAAACAGAAAGTCTTTCAAAAATTTTGATTAAGTTGGGTTTTTTCTCCAAAAGTTCCAAAGTGTACTCGGCATGACCGTCAGAGTATCCCTTGTAGCCTTGTACTCTCACGTCTTTACCTAAAGATTCGGCTGTGTAGCTGATGTCGAATGGTTTATTGCTCGGTTGAGTTACATAAATCGCGCCTTTTGACTTTACCAAAAGATTTATAAACATATTTGTTGGAAGTAAAATTTAAATCCCATACTCTGTCAAAGAGGTTTCTGTACTCGTAGTTCACTCCATTTTCACCTAAGGCTACCCCCACAAGTTCTCCTGTATCCTTCAACTTGTCCCTTGCTGCAAGAGCAGACAAAAATCCACTTCTGTTCCCCGCACCTAAAATCAAAACCTTCTGATTCTTGTTTACAAGGTCTGCTACCATTGCAGGAGTCCCCGCTATGTCAAGTGCTGCTAAAGATACATTTAACGGCAAATTTAAAGGAGTTTTTATGATAGGGCTGTCTCTAAATAAAATTGCGTAGCCCTTTACAAAAATTTGGCCATATCTATAGTCGATGTGTTTAATTTCTTCTATTACAAGAGGAGTTGCAATTAAAGACACAAGGGAAATTACACTGTCTCCGATTTTAAAATCTCTTTTCTTTTTAAATTCCCTGCCCATTTCCACAATGGTACCTTGAAGCATACCCCCTGTTCCCGTCACCGGGTTGTGAAGCTTACCTCTTTCATTTACAATTTTTAAAATCGCGGCAATCATGTCCTCCTTTTGGCCAAAGGAGCTTTCATAAATTTGGACAAAACTCGCCTTGTTTAAATTTATAACTTCTACATCTATTAAGACTTCGTTGTCTAAAATAGGACGTTCCGTGCTTATCTTCCACGCTTTTTCCAAATTCGTGTGCTTAGGCACCAAGGAACGATTTATTCCATATACTTTTCCGTCTATCATCTTCTCACCCACTTTACTTAATTATATACTGTAAATAAATTTGAATCAAAAATGAATCAATGTAGAAAAAAATATTTCTGTAAGCTAAAATATTAGTGGTGATTAAATGAAATATATTATTTTAATTGTACTTTTGGCAGTGTATATTGTGGCAGTTGTAAATATTAAAAAGAAATTTGTAGAAAAGTACAAAGTGGATTCAAGAATTGCATATGCACCCTACAAGGGCATTAAAGAAGTTGAAACTCTTATAAAAGTAGTGCAAAGTATATTCTTTGTACTTATTGCGACTAATATTTTTTTAAAAGATTACTTTCCCAAGTCCTTTGCCATTTTACTCTATGTAATTTATTTATTGGTTGAAGGAATTATAAGGACAAAGTATGCTGAGAGCGATGATTACAAAGATTATTTTAAAGACTCCACACTCTATATTTTTGTGGTGGGAATAATATTTTCTGCAGCCTTTTATTTCGTTCTCTATAAAATGTAAAAGACGGCTTGCGCCGTCTTTTTTATAGATAGTGTTCAATTGTATATTTTATTCTCTCAATCATTTTGTCCTTGCCTAAGAGATAGATAATGTTATTCATCTCAGGGCCGTGAACATTACCGGAGATTGCAGCTCTAAAAGGCATATAAAGGTTCTTGCCCTTTATGCCCGTCGCCTTTTGAACTTCTTTCATAAAGGTCTTGGAATTTTCTTCGTCAAAGGCTTCCACATCTTCAAGAAGTTTTAAGCCACCTTCCAAAAGTTCCTTAACAGTCTCTCCCTTTAATACATCAAGTGCGGAGTCTTCCGTGATTTCAAAATCTTTAAAGATAAATGAAATTCTGTCGGGGATTTCATCAAGCCTTGAAACGGAATCTCTCACAGTTTCAATCATCACTTCATAGTAGTGAGGATCTCTTTCTATTTCTTCAGCCGTCATAAGCTTTGATTCAATAATGAAAGGCTTTGAAAGTTCCGCAATTTTTTCCAAAGGATAGCTCTTCACATAGTGAGCGTTCACCCAGTCAAGTTTGTCCTTGTCAAAAATGCCGCCGCTCTTTCCCACTCTTTCAAAAGTAAACTCATCTTCCAGTTCCTTTAAAGAGAAAATTTCCCTTTCATCTTCCGGACTCCAGCCTACAAGTGCCAGGTAGTTAATTAAACCTTCCGGCAAGTAGCCTCTGCCTCTAAAGTCTTCAACGGAAACATCTCCCTCTCTCTTTGAAAGCTTCTTTCTGTTTTTATTTAAAACTGTAGGCAGGTGAACAAACTCAGGAGCTTCCCAGCCTAAAGCCTTGTATAAGTAAACATGTTTAGGAGTGGATGCAAGCCATTCTTCACCGCGGACAATGTGTGTAACTCCCATTAAATGGTCGTCTACAACAACAGCCATGTGATATGTGGGGAAGCCGTCAGACTTCATAAGCACCTGGTCATCAATTTCATTTGAATTAATAACCACATCTCCTCTTACCATGTCGTGAAAGGCAATGTTTTCGTCGTGAGGAAGTTTAAGTCTTACAACATAACTTTCTCCCGCAGCAATTCTCTTCTTCGCATCTTCCAAAGATACGCCCCTACATAGGCCGTCATACTTAGGCACTTGACCCTTGATCCTTTGTTCCTCTCTCAAGTCGTCAAGTCTTTCCTTGGTACAGAAGCAGTAGTATGCATATCCTTTTTCAATTAACTCATCCACATATTTTTTGTAAATATCAAGTCTTTCAGATTGAATATAGGGGCCGTTATCACCATTACTTACAATCTTACCGTCCTCAACAAAAACACCTTCGTCATAGTCAATACCCGCCCATTTTAAAGACGCAATTAAGTTTTCAATGGCACCTTCTACATATCTTTCCCTGTCGGTGTCTTCAATTCTCAAAATAAATTTGCCGCCTGTGTGTCTTGCATATAGATAGTTATATAGAGCCGTTCTAAGACCTCCAATATGCAAGTAACCTGTCGGACTCGGTGCAAAACGCACTACTGCCTTACTCATAATACCTCCTATTTATTTCTGATTTCATTAAATATTTTTTCAAACCCCATACTCATTATTTGAACAATAATCAAAACAACGAGAGCTCCCAAGAGATTGGCCTTTAAATAAAAGTTTAAAGCCACCAAAAAAAGGAGCAGGGTAATGGCTATCTTCAAAATAAAAATACCGACTTCACCGTTGTATTCTCTGTCTCTTAAAATTACTTTAACAAAAAAGTTCTCATATCTTTTAAGTAAAATCATAAGCACTCCTACAATTTCCATAATCATTAAAAAAATTGTATAGGCGCCAAGTATTTTTATTGCAATATCCATAAAATCTCCTCTGTCAAGTTTATCACAAAATCAAAATAGGTAAAGAATTGATTGAAAATAATCTCAAGGCAAAAAAATACGGCAAGAAAAACTTGCCGCTGTGGTGCGCCATAAAGGATTCGAACCTTCTGCTTCCCGGTTCGGAACCGGACGCTCTATCCGATGAGCTAATGGCGCTTACTCATAGGTGTTGTGAATTATACTTATAAACTTCTCGTCTTTTTTAATTTTTCTGACCCGCTTTTCAAAATCAGGTCTTGTCATCCAAAGTGTTCTCTCGCAGCCTAAACACTTGAGTTTAATATCCGCACCTGTGCGAAGTATTTCCCACATGTTTTCGCCGCAGGGATGGCCTTTTTTTAGAGTTACTATATCTCCTTGTTTGTAATATAGCATGGCTCCTCCTTTAATACTTCAAAGGTCTTAACATCTTCTTCCTTTAACTTTTTAATAAGGGCTTCTCTTATTTCATATTCCAAGGCGAAATTGTCGCCCCAATTTGCAAAAAATACAAAGGTTATTACATAGCCAAGTCTTTCAAATCGTGTTACGCCCCAAATTTCCGAACTTAAAAACGCCGGCCTTTCACTGTAGCCTTTCAAGACGTCTTTAACAATGCCCATGATTTTGTCCGGCTCTTCTTCGTAACTTACAAAGACTTCCACAGCAGTCCTCTGTGCCTTTCTGCTTCTGTTGGTAAGAGTTGTAATGGTGCCGTTGGGGATAATGTGTATTTCTCCCTTGTAGCTTTCAAGCTTCGTGGTCCTTATGCCCATTTCCCTTACTACTCCTTCGACGGAATCTATGCGCACAAAGTCGCCTACGCTGAACTGGTCTTCAACTATAATCAAAAATCCGCCGATTACGTCCTTTATAAAAGACTGAGCTCCGATACCTATTACAATGGAACCTATTCCCAAGGTGGCGAAAAGGTTCTTGGTGTTAAAGCCCAATATATTTAAAGCTATTATCACTCCTATAAAGTAGAAGATGACCTTCATAACTTTTGCAAAGGTTGCAGTAAGTGTGTCAATACGGGCAAAGGACTTTAAGTTTCTGATCCTGTCCGTCTCTTTCCACTTCTTCAGTCCTCTGTCTATAAAGTATAAGAGGACCTGTATCACTACAAAGATGACGATAATCATGCCTATTTCCCCTAAGATGCCCTTGCTCTTTATATAGTATTGTATATCTTTAATATCTTTTTCGTTAATTTTCCTTTCCTCCTTCATCAAGGTCCGTTATGCTTCCCTTAGTCGGGTTCTCTCTCGTGTTTACAACTTTGTAAATTGTGACTCTGCCCTTTCTAAGCGCCGCAATTGAAAGTCCGTTTATCTCAACTTTTTCCACTTCTTGAGGAAATCTCGTGTAATATTCATTGCGAGTTCCGATTTCTCCTCCTATGTCCGTTTGGCCGATTAAGTAAACGCCTTTTGAAATCTTTTCAATTCTGTCGGCATTTGCCGCCACTACGGACTTGGATTTTTCTTTAAGATCAGTGTTGTATGTGGAGAGGATGCCGCTGTGAAGCAAGAGAATATTTCTGTCCGTCATTAAAACTCCCTCTACATTTGGAATTTTAACTTCTTTCTTTTCCCCTCCCGAGACTTTGTACAGAGCCTTGTCACTTACGGCAAAGACATTTCTGCCGATAATTTTGCTGTCCAAAATCACTTCGTTAAGTATTTGCTGCTCGTCCTTATTCCCGTCTTTAAAATGTTTTATATAGCTTTTATATCCTGTGGAGTCGGCAAAGACTTCTCCCACTACAAATTCATTTCTGCTCTTTGTGTCAAAGGTCAAGATGTAGTTTGGTGTTTCATAAATTTTTGCCAAATCTTTTTTGTAATCCCTGAGATAAAGTTCTTCCTTGTCTGAATTTTTTACGTGGAAAATAATATTTTTGTTTTGAACTCTTATGTTAAAAATATTTCCCGGACTTTCAAAGCTTTCAATCATAAAGCCTCTGTCATCATACTGAGTGATAATATTTGTGTCCAAGTCCACGACAAAGGCGTAGTCATTTGAGAAAAACAACTTTATATTTACATTGTCTAAATTAAGTCTGTCAAGGACATTGCCTTCTTTGTCAAAGAAGTACATGTAGTCGCCGTTGTACAAGATACACGAGCGGGAGCTCAGGTGAAAGTCCTTTACTCCTTCAAGATCTACGTCCTTGACCTTTACAATTTGTCTTTTATTATTTATACTTCCCAACACTCCGACCAATATTAGGAGGATGACTATAAGTATAGCTAAAACTTTTTTTGTTAAACTGTTCATAAATACCTCGTAATGATTATATCAAAATAGAAAGAAAAAAAGAAAGGTCATTGCCTTTCTTCTTCAATTGCTTTTTTTTCGCTCTCCGTCTCCAAGATTTCAAGCTTTACTTTTTCTATTCTGTTTTCATCGACCTTTACAGTTGTAAGTTTAATCTTGTCTTCCCTGTCGTAGATGCAGGTGTCGCCCTTCGATCCGTCGTCGGGTATGAATCCCAAAAGCTCCAAGACAAGTCCTCCCACGGTCTCGTGGTTTTCACTGTCAAGGTGAAGGCTTAGTTCATCTGCAATATATGATAGCTCCGCCTTGCCTTCTACCATGTAGGTGCGGTCGTTTATCCTTTCAATAAGTTTGTCTTCTTTGTCAAACTCGTCTTCAATTTCTCCCACAATCTCTTCGATTATGTCTTCCATGGTGACCATGCCTGAGAGGCCGCCGTACTCGTCAATTAAAATTGCCATGTGTGTCTTTGAAATTTGAAGTTCTTTTAAAAGCCTGTCAATTTTTTTCGTCTCGGGAACAAAGTAACAGGGCTTTAAAATTTTATTTAAGTCCACGCTTTTAAAGTTGTTCTTGGAATAGTTGTCAAATAAATCTTTTATATTTACAATGCCCAAAATATTGTCCGGGTTATCGTCATAAATAGGCACGCGGGAATATCCGCTTTCCAATATCTCCTCTATAATGTCCGAGTTAAAGTCCTCTTTGTCAATCATGTATATATCTGTACGAGGAGTCATGATTTCGTAAGCCATTTTGTCGTCAAAGTCCATAATGTTTACAATCATTTCTTCCCCTTCAAGATTTATAACTCCCGCTTCCTTAGACACTCTGATGTAGGATTTGAGTTCTTCTTCGGAAATTTTTTCTTCCACATCTTCAGAATACTTGCCCATTAATTTTAAAACACCAACTGTAGTTATGGATAGTAATCTTACAAATGGATAGAAAACCTTGGATGTAACGGAAATAGCTCCCACTCTTTTAAGTGCGATTTCCTCCGGGTTTTGAAGTGCCACTCTCTTGGGCACAAGCTCGCCGAACACAAGAGTGATATAGGACAAAATTATAAGAGTCACTACAAAGGAAATTGCGGTACCGTATTTTATTCCTGCACTTACGAGATAACTGCCTAAGGATTTTGAAATTGTTGTAGATGCGGAACCTGAGGAGAAGAATCCTGCCAAGGTTATTCCTACCTGTATGGTAGAGAGAAATCTCGTCTGATCCGCCGTAACTTCCAAAAGTTTTTGAGCATTTTTTGAGCCTTCTTCGGCTAAAGCTTCGATTTTATTTTTGTTACAGGATACAACGGCCATTTCCGCCGATGCGAAAAACGCGTTGATCCAAGTGAGTATTGCAATAATTGCCAACTGTACCAATATTTGAGGCCAAGGGTCCATTAAATAATGATTCCTCCTAATCTAATTTATATAATTCATATACTTCTATTATGTTAATAAGTTTACTTGCATAGTCCGGGTCTGTGGCGTAGCCGTTTTTTTGAAGCTCGATACAGGCCTCCTTATAGTCCTTGGCTTCGACTACAGGTTTATATCTTTCCGCCTTCGTTATGAGCTCGCCGTAACTTTTGAAAGACTCCTTGGGGTTTGAATATTTTCTAAAATTTTCATTCTCCACGGTTGCCTCTCCGTCTATGTATTCCGTCGTGTCCAGAGACACTTTCTCTTCCCCTTCATTTGCTTTGATTCCGAAGTAGTTGTTAAATTCACTTGACAGTTTGCTTCTGCCGAAATTACTTTCGTGTGCCGACTGCGCCAAAACTACTGAAGGAAAAAGTTCGTACCTCTTTGCTATGTCTGTGGCAATGCCTTCAAACTCGGAGAGATATTTTTGTTTAACTTCATCTTCCGTTTCAGTCATAACTTTTTTGCCGCAAAAACTTAATACCATTGAAGCTAAGAGGATTATAAAGGTAAAGGTAAGAAAAAAATTAAGCTTCTTTTTCTTCCTTATTCGCCTTTTTCGTGTCATTACTTTTTCTCCTTAGATTTCTAAAAAAACGCGAGACTATGTATGAAGAAAATTTGTCATTTACAAATTCCACTTCACTCTTGTGATTAAACTCCTCCATGTTTAAGAGATTTAAGACGGAGCCGCAAGCACCTGTCCTTAAATTTTCCGCTCCTATGTAGACCTTTCTTATTCTTGACATAATAACGGCACCTGCACACATGGCGCAAGGTTCTAAGTTAACATACATGTCGCAGTCCACCAAGTACCAGGAGTTTAAATTTTTACACGCCTCTTTAATTGCATTTATTTCCCCGTGAGAAGTAGCGTCGTTGGATGATTCCTTTTCATTGTGTCCTCTTCCGATTATTACACCGTCTTTTACAATGACACAACCTACAGGCACATCTCCTTTTTTATATGCAATAAGAGCTTCTTTCAAAGCCTCATTCATAAAGTCCATACTCTCACCCATTTCTATGAGAGTTAGTTTATCAAGTTTTAAGCATATTTACAACTATTTGCGTGAGTTCTCCTTTATGTGCGGAAATTTTACGCAAAAAAATATCCCCTTCGCCCTTAGGCAAAGAGGATATCTGTTATGAGTATATTAACTTTTCTCCGTCTGATGAAATGTTGACGGTGACATTTTCTATTATGTCGCCTTTAATAATTCTCTTGGAAAGCTCTGTCTCAATTGTGTTTTGAATATATCTCTTAACAGGTCTTGCACCGTATTGCAATGAGTATGAGTTGTCCAAAATATATTGAAGGGCTTTGTCGTCTACATTCAATTTAATTTCTCTGTCTTCAAGCCTTGCTTCAATGTCTGCGATTTCGTGTTTGATAATTTCATAGACCTCATCTCTTTGAAGAGGTTTAAACATTACAATTTCATCAACTCTGTTTAAGAACTCCGGTCTGAACCTTGCTTTAAGTTCATTCATAACCATTTCTCTCTTAGAGGCATCAATGTCGCCTTTATCGGTAATGCCTTCGATTAAATAATCTGAGCCGATATTTGAAGTCATTATAATAACAGTGTTTTTAAAGTCCACAGTCCTTCCTTGGTTGTCGGTAAGTCTTCCGTCGTCAAGAACTTGGAGCAAAATATTAAATACATCCTGGTGAGCCTTTTCTATTTCGTCAAACAATACTACTGAGTAGGGTCTTCTCCTTACGGCCTCTGTAAGTTGTCCGCCTTCGTCATAGCCTACATATCCCGGCGGCGATCCTACAAGTCTTGACACTGAATGCTTTTCCATGTACTCACTCATGTCAATTCTCACCATGTTCTTTTCGTCGTCAAACAAGGTTGTGGTAAGTGCCTTTGCAGTTTGAGTCTTACCTACACCTGTAGGTCCTAAGAATATAAAGCTGCCTATAGGTCTGTTGGCAGACTTTAGTCCCGCTCTTTGACGTAGTACGGCGTCTGCAACTTTCTTAACGGCTTCGTCTTGACCTACGACTTTCTCGTGAAGAATGTCTTCAAGGCCGATTAACTTATCTCTTTCCGACTTGGAAAGTTTGTCTACGGGGATTCCTGTCCAGCGAGAAACTACTTGTGCAATTTCATCCTCCGTGACTTCTTCCTTTACCATTTGGTTCTTGCCCTTGGACTTTGATTCGGCTTCCTTTAACTCTTCTTCAAGTTTGGGAAGTTCACCGAATTTAAGCTGTGAAAGTTTTTCCAAATTGTATTCACGTTCCGCCTTGTCAATTTGAATTCTCACATCATCTAATTTTTCTTTTATTTCTTTTACTTGGTTTAAGTCTTTCTTTTCTTTTTCCCATTTTGCCTTTAGAATGTCGAAGCCTTCTTTTTCAGATTGCAATTCTTTTTCTAAAATTTCCAAGCGTTTCTTGCCCGCTTCGTCAGTTTCTTTTTTCAAAGCTTCTCTTTCAATTTCAAGTTGCAAAATTTTTCTTCTGACTTCATCTACTTCTTCAGGCATTGATTCAATTTCCGTTCTCACCATGGCACAAGCTTCGTCCATTAAGTCGATGGCCTTGTCAGGCAAAAATCTGTCGGATATATATCTGTTTGACAAAGTGGATGCCGCAATTACGGCTCCGTCTGAAATTCTGATGCCGTGATAGATCTCGTACTTTTCTTTCAAGCCTCTTAAGATTGAAATTGTATCTTCAACTGTAGGTTCGCCTACATAGACTTTTTGGAATCTTCTTTCCAAGGCTTGGTCTTTTTCAATGTACTTCCTGTACTCGTCCAAGGTGGTGGCACCTATTGTACGCAGCTCTCCTCTTGCAAGTAGGGGCTTCAAAAGGTTAGAAGCGTCCATAGCACCTTCAGATTTTCCTGCGCCTACAATGTTGTGAAGTTCATCTATAAAGAGAAGTATTTGTCCGTTGGAACTTGTCACTTCATTAAGGACAGCTTTAAGTCTTTCTTCAAACTCTCCTCTGTACTTGGCACCTGCAAGTAGTGTGCCCATGTCAAGGGAGAACAAAGTCTTGCCCTTCAAGCCTTCAGGTACGTCTTCCTTTACAATTCTTTGTGCCAGGCCTTCAACAATTGCAGTCTTACCTACACCGGGATCTCCGATTAGAACCGGATTGTTCTTGGTACGACGGGACAAAATTCGAATTACGTTACGAATTTCTTCGTCCCTTCCTATTACCGGGTCCATCTTTCCTTCTCTTGCAAGCTTTGTCATGTCTATGCCGTACTTGACAAGCACGTCATAGGTGTCTTCCGGATTGTCCGATGTAACTTGGCGATTGCCCCTTATTTTTTTAAGAGCTTGCAAAAAACCCATCAGGTCCACTTTGTATTTTTGAAATACCGGTGCGGACTTGGAATATTTTTGTTCCAATATAGCCATGTAAAGATGTTCCACAGAAGTGTATTCATCTTTAAAGTCCTCTTGATGCTTTACAGCTCTTTCCAAAACTTTTCTAAAGTCGTCGTTTGGATATATGCTGCCCCCTTGTTGCTTAGGCAGCTTTTCAATTTCTCTTTCAATGTCTTTTGTAAATAAGTCTTTGTTGACGCCCATGTATTCCAAAATTTTTGGAATTAGACCATCTTTGTCCTTTAAGAGGGCAAAATTTAAGTGAATGGGCATTAAGGCAGGAGAGCCGTACTCAGTCGCAATACTTTGGGCTGAGTTTATGGCCTCTACTGATTTTTGTGTAAATTTTTCGTAATTCATAATACCCCTCCTTTATTAGGATATTTTTTTAAGTTCTTCATATAATTTTAATTGTTCATCTGTGAGTATTTGAGGATTTACTATTGAAAATACTACATACATATCTCCAATATTTCTCTTCATGTCCATAAAACCTTTTTTGGGAATTCTCATCTTTGTGCCGGGCTTTACGCCTTTCGGGATTGTAATTCTTATTTTGCCGAAAAATGTTTCAACGGTTTTTTTGCCGCCTAAGGCAGCTTCCCACGGATAGACTTCAAGGGTCTTGTAAATGTCCGTTCCCTTTAAAGTTTCTCCTGCACTGCCTGTGATTTTTATTTTAAATAAAATATTGCCCGGTATGCCGAATTTTTCTCCGTTTACTTTTATGGATTTATTTTCAGTAATACCTGCAGGTACTTTAACAGGCACTTCAATGTTCTTGCCTTCAAAGTTAAGTCCTACAGTTTTATCTATGCCTTGAAAAGCTTCTTTAATCGTCAAGTTAAGTGTAGTATTAAAGCTTTGTTTTTCTCTCTTTCTACCCTTTCCTCTCATTTCGGAAAAGATGTCGTTAAAGCTGAACTTGGAGCCCTCAGATTTAGTCTTCGAACCTCCGAAGAACATGTCAAAGAAATCGGAGAAGTCTCCCGTAGATCCCGTACTTGTATATGAGTATCCATAGTCTTCAGGGTTAAAGTCATAGCCGCCTTGGAAGTTGTAGCCGCTGCCGAAGGCATCGTACTTCTTCCTCTTGTCGGCATCCGACAATACTTCATAGGCTTCGGAAATTTCTTTAAACTTTTCTTGAGCCTTTTCATCGCCGCCGTTTAAGTCGGGATGATATTTCTTTGCAAGCTTTCTATATGCACTTTTTATTTCACTATCCGTTGCGCCCTTTTTAACTCCAAGGACTTCATAGTAATCTTTGTATTTCATTTTTATTCACCACCTGTGAAAGTCTTTTGACCTTCTTTGACTTTAGTTTAATTTTAATATTATTTGAATCTTTTGTCAATATGATAAATTTGTACTAAAAATTTATTTTCTATGTGATTGTTACCCATTTTATAAATGGCAATACAAAAAATAAGACCCTCAGGTCTTACTTTTATTTTACTATTTGAATGTCCTTGGGATATGAGTTAAGGACTTTGCAACCGTCCTTTGTAACAAGTACCAGGTCCTCTATACGCACGCCTACTCCTCCCGGCACATAAATCCCCGGTTCAACGGAAAAGATCATGCCTTCTTCCGCGACAACGTCCGATGACTGTGACACGTCGGGGAGCTCGTGGACATCAATACCTATAAAGTGTCCCGTCCTGTGAGTAAAGTATTCGCCGTAGCCCGCTTCCGTAATTACATCTCTTGCTGCTTTGTCAATGTCCTTTAACAAAACTCCCGGCTTTATAATTGAAATTGCCGTTTCATTTGCCTTTCTCACAATGTTGTAAATTTTTTCCCCTTCCTCAGGCACTTCTTTGTAGAAAAATGTTCTCGTCATGTCGGAGCAATAGTCTTTGTAAATACATCCCATGTCCACTACCATTGTATCTCCCGCCTCGGGAAGAGTGTGATCATTTTCGTGGTGGGGGTCCGAGGCATTTACACCGTAGGCAATTATCGGTTCAAAGGAATATTCTTCCGAGCCCAACTCTCTGTAAAAATCTATGAGCTTTCCCGCCATTTGAAGTTCGGACTTCCCTTTTGAAAGCTCTTCCTTCATCATTGCCATGGCCTTGTCGTTTATAACGGACGCTTCTTCCATGAGTTTAATTTCTTCCTCGTCCTTTACGGCGCGAAGATTGTCTATAAGCTCAGATCCTACGCTGAATTTTCTGTAGGAGTCGTGTTTTAAAAGAGGCAGAAGAATTTTCGCCTCCATGTTTTTGTCCACTCCTATATCATTGCCGCTAAGTTCTTCTCCTATTACATCAATTTTATCGTCAGTGTCGGAAATCCATTTGTATTTTAAATTTTCATTTTCTTTTCTCAAAAACAACTTGTTAATAACAAGTGTAGGCTTTTTTCCGGGTCTTACAATTAGAGCCAAAAGCCTTTCGCCGGGCTCAATATCTTCTCCCGTGAGATACTTAATACTGTGTTTATCTGTAACAATTAAAGTGCTGTAGCCTTCTTCTTTCATCTTGGCTGTCAATTTGTCAATTCTTTTCATATCGCCCTCCAAATCAATTCTACCATTAAATAAAAAAATCTCCATAACCAACGGTTAAAGAGATTTAAAAAATGTACTGTCCGGATATTCACTTAAATTAAAATTGTAGCCCCGCCTTTGCATTTCGTTTAACTTAAATATCATCATGTTAATATTTACGGAGAAAATTTTGGCAAGTTCCTCGTAGGAAAAGCCTCTTTTAATGTATTCAAAGACTTCTTCTTCGTCCAAGAGGAGATGGGCGGCAAAAATATTCGCCTCAATTTCCATTTGAGTCTTAATGTCAAAGAGAGAGTATTCAATTAAGTCGGAAGACTTGGCTTCAGCTCTGTGGTAAAAGTCGTGGCCAAGCTCATGGGCAAAGACCATGGCACGAAGATTTGAGTCCATGTCTGCGTTGTAAATTACAAAGGGCACATCATCTATTATCTTGTAAAGGGCAAGAACTTTTGTGTCCCTAAGAGCGGGCAGAAGTTCTACACTTCTCTCCTTTAAAATAGTCTCTGCGGACCTTGTGCCGTGAAACTCAATGAGCTTTTTTACATCTTCGTAAATTGAATTGCCCTTCAATCTCTACCTCTGTTTTTATTAATTTCCTTTGCCTTAAAATAAGCTTCCTGAATTGCAAGTAGCACAGTCTCCTTGTCCTCTTCGGAAATAGTGCCGCCGGCAAAAAGAGCACTTGCATCTTTTATCAAGTCTTCCGCTTCCTTTAAACTTTTAGATCCGTGAAGCTCTCTCACATTTACAATAAATTGACTTGAGCTGTCCATGAGATAGTTTAAGTCCACGTTAAATAACTTGGACATGTTGATGTAAGTCTCGCGCCTGGAGGGATGTCTCTCTCCCAACTCATATCCTTTGTAGGTGCGAACTGATACACCGATCTTCTCAGCCGCTTCGGGTTGTGTCAACTTTAATCCTTTGCGCAACGCTCTTAACTTATCTTTAAATTCCATTTTAACCTCCTATTGACAGTGCAACTTTGTGCACATATAATCTAAGTGTCATCTATAACACGATTATATTTTTATATTGCACTTTTGTCAAGAGGTAAAAAATGGAAAGAACAATAATACATTCAGACATGAATAACGCCTATGCAACAATTGAGGCCTCACTTAACCCGGACCTCAGAGGGAAGGCCATTGCCGTCTGCGGTTCCACTGAGGACAGACACGGCATAGTCCTTGCGAAGAGCAGAGAGGCAAAGGCACTTGGCATAAAGACGGGAGAGGTAATATGGCAGGCGAAAAACAAGTGCCCCGATTTAATTATCGTACCTCCCCACTACGACGAGTACCTTAAATACTCAAAGGCCATTAGAGAAATTTATTACAGCTACACAAATTTAGTCGAGCCCTTCGGCATTGACGAGGCGTGGCTCGATGTGACAAACTCTCTTCACCTTTTCGGCAGCGGAAGAGCCATTGCAGACGACATTAGGTATAGGGCAAAAACAGAACTTGGCATCACAGTAAGTATAGGCATAAGTTTTAACAAGGTCTTTGCAAAAATGGGAAGCGATATGAAGAAGTACGATGCCGTGACGGAGATTCCCAAGGACCGCTTTAAAGAAATTTTGTGGCAAAAAAATGTGGAAGATATTTTAGGCGTGGGACGTGCCACGAAGAAAAAACTAAATGACATGGGAATTTTTAACCTTGGTCAATTGGCTGCTGCAAACCCGGAAGTTCTCAGAAAGAAGCTTGGCGTGTGGGGAGTATATCTTCACGACAATGCAAACGGCTTTGACGAAAGCCCCGTTGCGGACAGAGACTTTAAAGACGTAATAAAGTCCATAGGTCACGGCACCACTTGCACCAAGGACCTTTATACAAGGGATGAAGTCCTCCACGTCTTTATGGAGCTTTCACTCACCGTGTCCAAAAGACTTAGAGAAGAAGGTTTGGAAGCCACAGGCGTGCAAATTCACGTGAGGGATAAAAATTTAATGAGCAGAAATTATCAGGGACATTTAAACTGCGCCACAATGAGTTCCGTTTTAATAAGCGAGTGTGCCATGAAAATATTTAACGAGTCCCACGACTTTGACATCCCTATAAGGTCTCTCACTGTGAGGGCGATAAATTTGGTAAAGGAAAGTAATTACAAACAGTGCTCCATGTTTATAGACAACAAGAGACAAATGGCCTGGGAAAAAATCGACAAGGTCATTTACAATGTGAGGGACAAGTACGGCAAGGACGCCATTACCTTTGCAGGACTTATGGGAGATATAAAAGTGGCGCGGGACAAAAACATAATCTCCACTCTCCCGGGAAGCAGGAGTTTAAATTAAGTATAAGATCGACATGTGTCGGTCTTTTTTTATTGAAAAATTTATTTATTATATTCCACGACTTGTCGTTAATTTATAGCAAACGTATTCATATTAAAATGTTTTCATATTTCAATTTGAGCATTTAAACAAAAAAATATTTTTAATACTTTGTTTTTATCTTAGCAATACGGGGTAAAAATTTATTGAGTAACGAGTTCTAACTCAACAATATAATGAAATCGTTTTTATTTATGTTAGTAAAAATATAAGGAGGTAGTGTATGAAATTTGAAAAGCTGAATTATTCAGTGGAAGACGGAATAGGCATAATTGAAATGACCTATTTGAAAAATTTAAACGCCATTGACGAGCAAATGGCGGACGAATTGTTTGAGGCTCTTATGGAAGCTGAAAATAATCCGGAGGTAAAGGTTGTAATCTTAAAAGGATCTGAGCGCGCTTTCTCGGCAGGCGGGGACATAGGTTACTTCTATGATCTAATTAAAGCCGGCGGAGAAGTAAATATGGACGGCTTAATCGGCAAGGTTGGAAAAGTTGCAGACGGCATGAGAAAAATGAGCAAGATTGTAATCGCAGAAGTTTGCTCTGTAGCAGCAGGTGCAGGTGTAAGTTTGGCTTTGGGTGCAGACTTTATTATCAGCGACGAAGATGCAAAATACATACTTGCCTTTGTAAACTTGGGACTTGTTCCCGACACTGGAGCTACATACTTGCTATCAAAGAGCATCGGCGTAACGAGAACTTTGGAACTTGCAGCTACGGGAAGACCGTTGGATGCAAAAGAAGCTAAGGAATGGGGACTTATATACAAATTGGCAAAGAAGGATGAACTTGAAGAAGTCACTATGAAATTTGCCAAAAAGATTGCAGCAGGCCCGTTAATTTCTTACAAGAACATAAAGAAACAAATCTATGATGCAAACTTTAAAGACTATAAGGAATGGCTTGACAAAACGGAAGTGCCTTCACAGGCTGAATGCTCGGCATCAATGGACTTCCAGGAAGGTTGCAAGGCCTTTATGGAAAAACGCAAAGCTGTATTTGAAGGAAAATAAAGGAGGCGCCTATGAAATCTAAAGTTGCAACATTGGAGGAAATAATACCTCTATTTAAAAGCGGACAGACCATACTTTTCGGCGATTGGCACGGCGAACTTTCCGCCGAAGAAATTATTTCCGCACTTCTTGAAACCGACATTAACGACATACACGCAGTTGCAGTTTCAGGCGGAATGATTGACCAAGGTTTGGGACGCTTGATTCACAAGAAAAAAGTTTCGACATTGGCGACAACTCACATCGGACTCAATCCCGAAGTCAAAGACCAAATGAATTCAAAGGACATTGAAGTGGAATTTATTCCGCAAGGAACTTTTGCCGAACGTATCAGATGCGGCGGTGCAGGTTTAGGCGGTTGCTTAACACCTACAGGCGTGGGCACGGATGTGGAAAAAGGCAAAGAAAAAATTACAATTAACGGCAAAGAATATCTCTTGGAACTTCCCATCAGAGGAGATATCGCTCTTATTAAAGCCGAAAAAGCAGATGAGTACGGCAACATTAAATTCAGATTGACGGGAAGAGCTTGCAACAAGTACATGGCATTTGCGGCAGATACGGTAATCTGTGAAGTTGAAGACTTGGTTGAAGTGGGAGAGTTGGACCCTGATGAGATAGATGTACCTGCTCCTGTAATCGACTACATATATGTAAGACAAGGGGAAAAGAAACCACTGTGCCCAATGTGGCAAAGAGCAAAGGCAAAAGCTGAGGGAGGCGGAAAATAATGACAGAACTTAAAGGACGCGCACTAATTGCAGCTCGCTGCGCTAAGTTTTTTAAAAATGGAGACTTTGTCAATTTAGGTATCGGCCTTCCGGCAATGTGTGTAAATTATTTGCCTGAAGGTGTAGACCTTTGGCTTGAATCGGAAATAGGTATTGTAGGCTCCGGTCCCTCACCTTCATGGGATAAAGTTGATCCCGACTTAATAGACGCGGGAGGACAACCTGCAACGGTTATTAAAGGCGGCTCAATAATAGACCACGACATTTCCTTCGCATTAATTCGCGGAGGACATATTGACGCAACAGTCCTGGGAACTTTGCAAGTGGATCAGGAAGGTTCAATTGCAAACTGGACTATCCCCGGCAAACTTGTCCCGGGCATGGGCGGTGCCATGGACCTTTGTGCAGGAATTAAAAAAATAATTGTCGCAACAGATCACTGCGAAAAAAGCGGTGCATCAAAAATTTTAAAAAAATGCACTCTTCCCCTTACGGGAGAAAAATGCGTTACGGATATAGTCACTGAAAGATGTTATTTTGAAGTGGATAAGGAAAAAGGACTTATCTTGAGAGAATTGGCACCCGGCTACACGGTTGAAGACATTAGAGCTTGTACTGAAGCGGACTTTATCGTCCCCGACGAAGTGTGTGTTATGTGCTAAAAAAAATTGCCGGACTTATGTCCGGCTTTTTTTATGCTTATCTTTATTTAGTTAATTAAATTCGTCCCAACCTTCTTTGCCGTCGGTTCCGAATCTGATAAGTTTTTGTATCTCTCCTATGATAAGTGGAATAAATCCGACAACTACAACTATTATTGTGTTCTTAACTCCCAAGTCCACAAGGTCGAAGAGTTGTTCCAAGAAGGGCACATACATTACTACAAGAAGAAGTATAAAGGACAACAGGGTTCCTTGTACCAAAGTCTTGTTTGAAAAAACACCTAAGTGGAAGATTGTGTATCCCGTACTTCTTGCACTGTAGGATCTTAAAAGCTCTGCAAGTATTAATGTTGCAAAGGCCATAGTCCTTGCCATTTGAAGTCCTTCTCCCGCATCTCCGTAGGTCTTTAGTCCCCACAGATACACTCCCAAGGTTGCGGCTGTAATTGCAATTGACTGAACGATTAAAGTAATTGTGATCTTCTTGTCCAATATCTTTTCGTTAGGGTCTCTCGGCTTTTGTTTCATTATGTCCTCGTCCCCTTTTTCAACTCCAAGTGCCATTGCAGGGAATGAGTCCGTAACAAGGTTTAGCCACAAGAGTTGGATAGGTTCCAATGGAACGGGAACATTTAAAAGTATTGCAAATAATATAATCAATACTTCCGCAATATTACAGGACAAAAGATATGCCACAAACTTTTTAATATTTGCGTAAATTATTCTGCCTTCTTCAACGGCATTTACTATTGTGGCGAAGTTGTCGTCCATCAAAATCATGTCCGCTGTATTTTTGGCAACATCAGTACCTGTAATACCCATTGCCACACCTATGTCCGCCTTTTTAATTGCAGGGGCGTCGTTTACTCCGTCTCCCGTCATAGCCACAATGTTTCCGTTGGCTTTAAGTGCCGTTACAATTTCAACTTTATTTTCAGGAGATACTCTTGAGAATACTCTCTTGGTCTTAACAAGTTCCTTTAATTCTTCTTCAGAGTATTGGTCAAGCTCCTTGCCTGTTATGGCTTGGTCGTCTGCAGTTGCAATGCCAAGTTCCTTTGCAATGGCAAGGGCGGTAATCTTGTGGTCTCCCGTAATCATAATAGGCACAATGCCCGCTTCTCTACACTCTTTAATAGCGGCCTTGGCCTCAGGTCTTGCCGGGTCAATCATACCTGTAAGTCCGACAAATACCATGTCTTTTTCGTGCTCTTCCGTCGTCGGGTTTTCAGGCACCGCTTCGTATTCTCTGTATGCAAATGCCAAAACTCTCAAGGCGTCCTTGGCATATTCTTCATTCATTCTTAAAATTTCAGATCTTGCATCGTCAGTTAAATCTAAAATTTGTCCTTCCTTCAAATATTTGCTGCAGCCGTCAAGGACAATGTCGGGAGCGCCTTTAGTAAAGGAGTATACTTTTTCTCCCAAGTCGCTGTGGAAAGTAGTCATCATTTTTCTTTCAGAGTCAAAGGGGATTTCCTTATCTCTTCCGGTCTTTTCTCTAAGGTCTTCATGTGCGATTCCGATTTTTTCGGCAAAAGTGATTAAAGCTCCCTCTGTCGGGTCGCCGATAATATCCCACTTGCCTTCTCTCTCCACAAGCTTGGCGTCATTTGCAAGAGATGCAATGGCACCTATCATTTGCATGTCCTTGTCTTCCGAATTAACAGCTCCGTCCTTGACTGTAAGTTCTCCTACCGGGTCATAGCCTGTGCCTTCAACTTCGTACTCTTTAAATCCGATAAAGGCTTTTTTGACAGTCATTTCATTTTGAGTCAAGGTTCCCGTCTTATCGGAGCATATAACTGTTGTAGTGCCTAAGGTTTCTACTGCCAAAAGCTTTTTCACAATGGCGTTTTCCGTCGCCATTCTCTTCATGCCTATGGATAGAACAATTGTTACAATTGCAGGAAGTCCTTCGGGAATAGCCGCAACTGCAAGGGCAATTGAAGTCATAAACATTTCCAAAAATTCGTGTTTGTAAATAATTCCCACACCTAAGACTACCAAGCACACAACTACTACCAAAATACCCAAGGTCTTTGAAAGTCCGGCAAGCTTCACTTGAAGAGGAGTCATTTCGTCCTCAACGTGGCGAAGTCCTCCGGCGATTTTACCAATCTCAGTATTTTCTCCCGTAGTTACAACAACGCCTGTGCCTCTACCGTAGCTTACAACTGTGGAAGAGTATGCCATGTTTCTTCTGTCTGCAAGTCCCAAGTCCTCATCATAGACTTCATTTGCGTGTTTTTCTTCCGCCACGGACTCACCTGTCAAAGAACTTTCGTCGATTTTTAAATTTTGCGAATTTAAAAGTCTCACGTCGGCAGGGACAATGTCTCCCGTTTCCAAAATAATAATGTCCCCCGGCACCAAGGTTGATGAATCTATTTCCACTGTGCTGTTGTCTCTAACGACTTTGGCAGTGGGAGAAGACATCTTCTTAAGAGCATCTAAGGCTTCCTCGGCCTTGCCCTCTTGATAAATTGAAAGGGCCGCATTAATTATAACAATGGTCAAAATAATAATCGGGTCCACTCTCTCCCCGATAAAAAAAGATACAACTGCCGCAATAAGTAAAATTATTATCATCGGGTCGGCAAATTGATCAAAGACCTTTTTGTAAAAAGGCTTCTTGCTCTCTTCCTGTAATTCGTTTCTGCCGTGAGTTTGTAAAAGCTCCTTAGCCTTTACCTCACTTAGTCCGCGCTCCGTAGTCTCAAGTTCCTTTAAGACACCTTCACACGATTCTTTGTAAAAATCCATTTTTCCTCCTATAAAAAAAAGACCCTGCGAACAAGGTCTTGCTACCTAAGCAGATTTTCAACCGGGACATTGCCGTATTGACGATTGAAAATTTAAAGCTACTCCCCTTTATATAAAGTATACCATTCTCATTAAATTATAAACTTTTATGACAAAAATTCCGCCGCTTTTCTCATTAAGGCATTGACGTCTTCAGTGGAATAAAATTGTACTCCGCCCTCATTTGACAGAAGATTGTTTTCTAAAAGATATGCGGAGATTTTTTTCGTCAAAACTACTGCAGGGTCTACTAAGTTTAAATTAAGCTGTAGTTTTAAACTCTCCTCTTTAAAAATATCTTCCACCAAGGGATAATGAGTGCAACCTAAGACCAATGTGTCCGTGTCCTTAGGTATGGTCTCAAGATACTTTCTTATTAAAGCCTTAGCCTCATCCATATCCTGATTTTGAACGGCACTTGCAAGTCCTACACACGCCACGTTTATTACTTCCAAATTTTTGTCCCTTGCCTTTATGGCATTTTCATAAGCTTTAGAATTAATAGTACCTGATGTGGCAAAAATTGCAACCTTTTTTTCACACACATTTAAAACTCCTTCCACACCGGCATCAATCATGCCGAAGATTGGAAAGTCAAAGTGCTCCTTTAAATAGTCTAAGGCATAGGTGCTTGCGGTGTTACATGCAATGACACCTATCTTCACATTCTTTTTGTCAAAATACCGAAAGCCTTCACTTGTATATTTAACTATATCCTTGGGACTCTTCTCTCCGTAAGGCATGTGTCTCTCGTCGCCGTAGTAAAAATATTTTTCACGGGGCAAAGTTTGAAGCAACTTCTTTAAGACGGAAATGCCACCTACGCCTGAATCAAAAACTCCGATTCCCTCTCTCATATTATCACCTATGAGTATTTTACCAAATTGAGATGTTATTTCAACTGTGTTATAATCTATGTTTGGAGGAATTATGAAATTTTGTTCACTGGCAAGCGGTTCATCAGGGAACTGCGAATATTTGGAATACAATAACACAAAAATTTTAATAGATGCCGGTCTCTCCGGCAAAAAAATCGAAGGCCTTTTAAAGGAAATAGAAGTCAATCCTCACGACCTTGATGCAGTCTTCGTAACTCACGAGCACATAGATCACATTAAAGGCTTGGGAGTAATGGCAAAGAGATATAATTTAAAAATCTTTGCCACAGACGAGACTATTCACGGTGCGGAAAAGAAAATTAAAAACATTCCCATGGAGAATGTCTATATTTTTAAAAACGGACTGCCTTTTCGCTTTAAGGACTTGGACGTCCTACCCATGCAGACATTTCACGACTGTATCTTGGGATCGTCCTTTGTCTTTACAAACGGCAAGAAAAAAGTTTCAATCCTTACGGACACAGGCTATGTCAATCCTGAAATGCTAGGTGTAATGGAAGGATCGGACTTGTTTTTCTTAGAGGCAAATCACGACGAGAAAATGCTTTTGGAAGGACCCTATCCGTGGGCTTTAAAGCAGCGCATCCTTTCAAACAGAGGTCATCTCTCCAACGAATTTTCAAAGGACGTACTTTTAAAACTTTTAAAGAGAGAGAAGGAGCAGGTAGTGCTGGCACATTTGTCAAAGGACAACAACACGCCCAAGCTTGCAGAGGACTTTGTAGTACAGGGACTTATGGAGAAGGACTTTGTTGAAGGTCGAGACTTTTATATAGAAGTTGCGCCGCGAGACAATCCTTCACAGATGTTTAAGGTGAAATAATGAATATATTGGTTACAAATGATGACGGCGTATTTGCGCCGGGGATAAAATACTTGGTACATGAACTTGAAAATGCGGGATACAATGTTGTAGTCTTTGCTCCTCACAGGGAATGTTCAGGCAAGAGCCACTCAATTACTCTTAAAGAAAAAATAATTGTAAAGGAAGAGGCAATTGAAGGCGTAAGAGGTAAGGTCTATTCCGTCACGGGAACGCCTACTGACTGTGTGAGAATTGCAAAAGAAATTTTAGACGAAGACTTTGACATAGTAGTCTCGGGGTGTAACTTCGGCTTAAACGCCGGCATGGACATACACTACTCAGGTACCGTAAGTGCGGCAATGGAAGGAAATCTATTCGGCAAGTCGGCAATTGCAATTTCCGCCCTTGTGAATAAAGGAGAGGTAATCTTTGAAACCGCAGTCAAATCTTGCGTAGATGTGCTTAAAAAATATGAAGACTATCTTTTGAATAGTGTAACTGTCTTTAACATAAACGCTCCCTGTGTAAAATATGAAGACTTAAAGGGAATAAAGTTTTGCAAGGCGGCAAATAGTGCCCTTGACAATTACAGCATTACTTTCTCGGACGAGGACACGGAAATAATTTTAAAGGGCAGAAAAATTATAGATCACGAAGAGGACACGGACAGATATTATTTACAGGAAGGCTATGCCACGGTGACACCTCTTATATACGATTTAAGTGACGAAAAAATTATAAATGAAATAAACAAAAAATAAACTCGGGACATACCCGAGTTTTTTTAATCAATTAATGTAATTACATCTATTCTCTTTTTGCTTCGAATTTTATTTTCTTCTCTCATGCCCATGGAAATTAAAATCTTAGGCATACCTTCGGTCTTTAATATTTCCTTGACCTCATCCTGTTTAAAGCTTCCGATGATACAGGTATCCACTCCGTAGGCGTCCGCCGCGCCCACCATGTTGGCCGTACATATGCCCAAGTCTATATCTCCATACTTTTCCGCCAATTCCTTGGCATTTAATACGGGAGATACATTGTACTTACCTTCGCACACTACGATAAAGTTTTTCACACTTTCCATAAACTTGTTTATTAAAATTCCTCTTTGCTTTGAAATTTCTTCGGCTTTTTCTCCCGTCACAATGTATATTTCATAGGGCTGACCGTTACATGCGCTGGGTGAATTGATTCCCGCATGTTTAATTTTTTCCAAAATATGTTCCGGAATTTTTCTGTCACTGTATTTTCTCACAGACTGACGTTCTTCCATTACAGCCATGTAATTTTTGGTAACGACTTTGTCAAAGTCAATGTGTTCTACCAAGAGGGACACAACTTCTTCAAAATACTTCCTGTCTTCTTCTTTAAATCTATCTTCCACATAGGAGTCCACATCAAGTACGCCGTAGCAGTAGCCGTCTTTAATAATAGGCACCACAATTTCAGACATGGTCTTCTCGTCACATGCAATGTGGCCTTCAAAGTCGTGTACGTTTTTTACAACAATAGTCTCGCCTTCTGCAAAAGCTTTGCCGCAGACTCCCTCTCCGATTTTAATTCTGTTGCAGGCAGGTCTTCCCATAAAGTGAGAGAGAACCAACTCATTTTCCTTTACAAAATAAAATCCGGCCCAGCTTATGTCCTTGTCCAAGTATAAAAAGGACAAAGTATTTGCCAAATTTGCCGACGCCACACTTTCGTTATTTAATTGAGATTTAATTCCCAATAAAATTTCTTCTCTATCCATTATATCTCCATCTTCTTAAAGCCCTTGCCGTGTATCTCCACAGTATCAGATACTGCCATAAAAGCCTTAGGGTCAATTTCATCTACATACTGTCTTATCCTTACCACTTGTCTTGCCGTGGCAATACAGTAAATAATCTTTTCCCGGTCTCCCGACCATGCACCTTCACCTTCCACATAGGTCACACCTCTGTCCAGTTTAAATTGAATAATCTCGGCAATTTTTTCGTGTTCCTTGGAGATGATAAAAATTTGTTTTTGTTTTCCAACACCAAGTTGAATTCTGTCCAAAATAGTATAGGTCACAGCCATTGAAAGAATTGTGTAAAGGGCTTTGTCAATTGAAAAGTAGTATGCCGATGTCATTACTATAAAGAAGTTACAAAACAAAAGGACGTTTCCGATACTTAGATTAAACTTCTTTTTCATAATGGCGGCTACAATGTCAAAGCCGCCGGTAGATGTGCCGTTTCTAAAGTTAATTCCGCTTCCTATTCCCGTTATCACTCCGCCGAAAATTGCCGCAAGGAGTACGTCGTGAGTAATGTAAAAATCAGGTGGAAACATTTTTGTAAATAAAGTTACATATCCCGAGTAGAGGAATATGGAAATTATTGTAAAAAACATAAATTGTCTGTCTAAATATATAAGCCCCATGACAATTAGGGGGAGGTTTAACAAGAGTATCATTGTGCCGACGGGGATGCCCACTACGTGTTCTACAATTATTGAAATCCCGTTTACTCCACCTGCAAGCATTTGGTGCGCCTTTAACAAATGAACCAGGGCAAAGGCGGAGACAAAATCTCCCACAGCTATTGCAATAAATTTGCGAAGCATGGTTCTTCTCCACACAGCCCTGTCAATTCTCTTTAAAAACTTACCTTTTTCTTCCATTAATTAAGAGCCTCGTCAATTAAATTTTCATCTACAATATAGGGCACTGAAAGTTCGTAGTCTTTTTCTTCTCTGTTGACTTTTTCCACAACTTCCATGGCGTGTTCATTCCTTGCCCAGTTTCTCCTTGCCACACCTGAAATTACGTCCCAAAACATTGCGGACTTAATAATTTCATCTACTCTCTCGGAGCCGTCAAGTACAAGTCCGAAGCCGCCGTTTATGGCCTTGCCTATACCTACGCCGCCGCCGTTGTGAAGAGCGCAAAGGCTCATGCCTCTTGCGGCATTGCCTGCAAAGCATTGTACAGCCATGTCTACCGTGACATTAGAACCGTCCTTAATATTTGCCGTTTCTCTAAAAGGTGAGTCGGTGCCGCTGACGTCGTGGTGGTCTCTGCCTAACATTACAGGTCCTATTTCTTTATTTCTTACCATTTCGTTAAACTTAAGAGCAATTTTAATTCTGCCTTCATGGTCTTGATACAAAATACGTGCTTGAGTACCTACAACCATTTTATTTTTTTCCGCATCTCTTATCCAAATGTAGTTGTCCAAGTCTTGGTATCTCTTGTTTTTGTCAATGCAGCTCATTGCGGCATGGTCCGTCTTAATAAGGTCTTCTTCCTTGCCTGAAAGGCATACCCATCTGAAAGGTCCGTAGCCGTAGTCAAATAGCAAAGGTCCCATAATGTCTTCCACATATGAGGGCCAAATAAATCCGTCCTTGTCATCTACTTTATTTTTTGAAATTTCCTTAACACCTGAGTCAAAGACAGCCTTCATAAAGGAGTTGCCGTAGTCGAAGAAGTAGGTTCCCCTTTCAGTAAGAGTCTTAATAAGGTCGTAGTGTTTGTGGAGAGTTTCATCTACCAAGCGTTTAAATTCATCTTGATCTTCCGCCAAAAGTCTTGTCCTCTCATCAAAGGAAATTGTAGGACAATATCCGCCGCCATAGACATTGTGACAAGATGTTTGGTCTGACAAAAGATCGGGAGTGATGTTGTTATCAACCAAGTATTGAAGCAAGTCCACAATATTTCCGTGGTATGCAATTGAGATAGCTTCTTTCGCCTTGCAAGCTTTAAGAGCAAGGTCAACGGCTTCCTTTGGAGTTTCGCAAACTTCCTTTACCCATCCTTGGTCGTGCCTTGTCTTAATACGAGATAAATCCACTTCGGCTATTATGCCAACGCCTCCTGCAATTTCAGTGGCCTTGCCTTGAGCGCCGCTCATGCCCCCTAAGCCTGAGGTTACAAAGAGTTTTCCTGCCAAATTTTCTTCCGGCTTAACGCCTAGCTTTAATCTTCCTGCATTTAAAATCGTGTTGAAAGTGCCGTGAACAATGCCTTGAGGTCCGATGTACATCCAACCGCCGGCAGTCATTTGGCCGTAGTTTGTAACGCCCATTTGCTCCGCAATTTCCCAGTCCTCGATGTTGTCGTATTCGCCGATTAAAAGACCGTTTGTAATAATAACCCTAGGTGCGTCCTCCTTTGATCTGAAAAGTCCCACAGGATGACCTGAAGCCACTACCAAGGTTTGGTCTTGTCTTAATTCCTTTAAATATTTTTTAATTAAATTGTACTGCATCCAGTTGTGGCACACGGAACCTGTCTCTCCGTAGGTCACAAGCTCATATGGGTATAGAGCCACTTCAAAGTCAAGGTTGTTGTCAATCATCACTTGAAAGGCCTTGCCTTCAATACAGTTACCTTCGTACTCATCTATAGGTCTGCCGTAAATTCTCCCTTCCGGTCTGAAACGATAGCCGTAAATTCTGCCGTAGGTCTTTAATTCATTTAAAAATTCCGGCAAAAGCTCTTTGTGAAATTTTTCAGGAATGTAGCGAAGGGCATTTTTAAGAGCAAGCTTTGTCTGCTCTTTGTTAAGTCTATAGCCTCTACTTGGAGCTCTTCTTATTCCCTCTTCAAACTTAGGATATTCAGGCAATTTGTCGAAATCCAATACACCTTTTTTCATATTTAAATTTTCCATGACACTTCCCCTTCATTAATTGATATACTTAATATAAGGATATAGGACAAAGGAGAAGTTGACAAGTGATAAGAGTATTAAAAGATATAGAAGAATTGTTTGTGCCTCGTGAAGTTTCTTCCCCGTTAAAGGGCGAAGAAATGAAGTCGGGGAAAATTTTAAAAAACGCCTATGTAAAAATTGAGGGCGAAAAAATTTCAGAGGTTGGAGAAAATTATAAGGACGAGGAAAATGTTGAAGCGATTTCCATGAAAGGCAAGGTATGTCTGCCGGGACTTATCGACTCACACACCCACCTTGTCTACGGCGGCAGCAGAGAGCATGAGTTTGCACTGAAGCTCCAAGGCAAAACCTATTTGGAAATACTTGCCATGGGCGGCGGCATACACTCTACTGTAAAAGCCACGAGAGAGTCTTCCTTTGAGACACTTTACGAAAAGACCAAGGCCCTTGCTCTTAAAATGTTAAGCTACGGCACAACGGCAATTGAAGTGAAGTCGGGCTACGGCCTTGACAGAGAGACGGAGCTGCGCCAGTTGGAAGTGATTAAAAAATTAAACGAAGAGCTGCCCATTGAATTTATTCCCACGTACTTGGGAGCACATGCCATGCCGAAGGAGTATGCAGATAACAGAGAAGGATACATTGACCTAGTAAAAGAAATGAACGAAGAAGTTAAAGAGAAAAACTTGGCGGAATTTGTAGATGTATTTTGCGAAGAAGGAGCCTTCACTGCAGAAGAGTCTTATGAGATATTAAAGCACGCAAAGGACTTAGGCTTCAGACTTCGCATTCACTCAAATGAAATTAAATCAATAGGCGGCATAGAAGTGGCGGGAAAATTAAAAGCCCATTCAGCGGAACACTTGATGAATATTTCAGATGAAGAGATTAAAATTTTGGCATCTGCGGGAGTAATCGGAAACCTTCTGCCCCAAACCACTCTCTATCTCAAGGAAGAAAGCTATGCCCCGGCGAGGAAGATGCTTGAAAACAATATGGCAATTACTCTTTCCACAGATGCAAATCCGGGCAGCTGTCCCACAGGCAATATTCAAATGAGTATGCAGTTGGGATCACTTTACATGGGACTTGAACCTATGGAAGTATTTAATGCCGTGACAAAAAACGCCGCATTTTCCGTGGGAAGAGAAGATACAATAGGAGATTTAAAAGAAGGCATATTTGCAAACCTCACCTTCTTCGACGCCCCCAACTTGGAATATATTTTATACTTCTTCGCAACCAACTTGGTAAGCGACGTATTTATAAAAGGAGAACGAGTGGTAGAAGACTCCGTTGTGAAAGTTAAATAACTTGTTATTTGTAAAAAAATCGGCACAAAGGTATAACCCTTATGCCGATTAATTTTTTTAATTAAAGATATTATTTTAATTTAATAGAATTATCTATTGTCTATAACTTGTTCTCTAATTATGGTAACTTTTCTACTTACTTCGTCCCAAAATATTTCAGTACCGTCTTTTAGTCCCAATGCTCTTGCAATATTTGCTATTGGAAGCATAGTTCTACCGTTTTTAATAACAGGTTTAACATCGCTTTCATATACCTTTCCATTTACAACTATCTTGTTTGTATCAACAGGTATTGTAATCACGTTGTCTTTGTCGGTTAAAAGTACGGTTCTTGTTTCATTTATCCACTGTACATTAAATCCAAGAGCTTCCGCAACAAATCTTATGGGTAGCATTGTTCTTCCGTCTTTTATAAACGGCGCTACATCCATAGTTATTTTTTCTTCAATACCATTTACCGATTTTTCCATTGTCTTTGAATCTATTGTAAGAGTTACCTTAGTCGTTACTCTTGTAATATGTTTAGATTCAACTTGTCCTACCGGTCTGAAGTAAATCATCCAAAACGGATTATATCCCGGTCCGAAGGGAAGAGGCATCACATCAGGTGTAGGCGGTGTTGGCGGAGTCGGTGGTGTTGGTGGTGTCGGTGGTGTTGGTGGTGTGCCTATTGCTTTATATTTTACTACTACAGTCTTATTTCCATCCATAGTAAGTGTTAA
>CABTXP010000015.1 GCA_902488815.1 uncultured Eubacteriales bacterium
ACATCGGAGATACAATTTGCTCTACAGAAGATCCTACGCCGTTGGAATTTGTAAAAATTTCAGAGCCTACAATTTCTATGAATTTTTCCGTAAACGACTCGCCATTTGCAGGCAAAGAAGGCAAGTTTTTAACTACGAGACAAATTAGGACAAGACTTTACAGAGAGCTTCAAACAGATGTGAGCTTGAGAGTTGAAGACACGGACTCCACCGATTCATTTAAAGTTTCGGGAAGAGGGGAGCTTCACCTAAGTGTACTGATAGAAAACATGAGAAGAGAAGGCTATGAATTCCAAGTTTCAAAGCCTCATGTACTTTACAAAAAAGACGAAGAGGGCAAGTTACTTGAACCAATTGAATTTTTAACCGTTCACGTTTCAAACGACTTTGTGGGATCGGTAATTGATAAGTTGGGCAGAAGAAAAGGCGAACTTATTTTAATGGAAGAACCTACAGGGGGATATGCAAAGCTTGAATTCAGAATACCTGCAAGAGGACTTATAGGTTACAGACAGGAATTTTTAACAGACACAAAGGGCATGGGAATTATGAATTCCATATTTGACGGCTATGAACCTTATAAGGGGGACATTGAAAGACGTCAAGTGGCATCAATTGTATCCTTTGACACGGGAGTTGCAAGTGGCTACGGCCTTAACAATGCACAGTCTCGCGGTACTCTTTTTGTTGAGCCGGGAGATTCTGTATATGAAGGTCAAATTGTGGGCGAAAGCCCGAAGGGTGTGGAAATTGAAGTTTCCGTCACCAAGACCAAGAAGCAATCCAACGTGCGTGCATCGGGTTCCGACGAAGCCTTAAAGTTGTCTCCTGCTATAAAGATGACGTTGGAAGAAGCGATTGAATTTATAGAAGACGACGAGCTTATAGAGGTAACACCCACAAGCATTAGAGTGAGAAAGAAGATTTTAGGCACACAGGCAAGATACAAATCAAAGAAATATGAAACTCATAATTAATCAAAAACAGGTAAAGAATTTAACTTTTAAACTTACCGGAAAAGAAGAGATAACAGTTTCCGCCCCTGCAAATATGGACATTACCTTAATTAAGAAAATGGTGAGAGTAAATAGGGATAAAATTGACAGATTAATTGAAGAGGATAAAGAGCGAGTGACTTACGACAACCCTCACGACTTGTCATACATTTATCTCTTCGGCGAAAAAATTCCTGTAGTAAAATGCAGAGAAAAGTCCCATATCTTTGAAGGAAAGTTTTATTTAAACATTGAAAAAGATCCTTTACTTGAAATAGAAAAATTATACAGAGAGACATTGGAAAAATATATCCCCGAAAAGATAAAAGCTTTCGGCGATAGATTAAATATTTATCCTACGGAAGTGAAGACGCGAAAAATGTGCAGCAGATGGGGCACTTGTTATCAAGACAGGAAGCTCATCATACTCAACATATTTTTATCAAAACGGGAAAAGAATGAAATAGATTATGTAATAGCACATGAAATGGCACATCTTTTAGTGCCGAATCATTCCAAGGACTTTTATGCACTTTTGCAAAAGATTATGCCTGAGTATAGAGAAATAAGAAGTAAAATGGGAAGGGTTTGACCTTCTCATTTTTTATTTTGAAAATAAAAATTCCGACATATGGAGTATGTCGGAAAAAAAGGAGATTAATTAAAGAGTTTAATTAATTTACTAAAGTATATCACAAGGTAAAAATATTGTAAACAGTTGAAATTTCCCAATTCACACACAAAAAGTGCAAACGATTTTTAACAGTGAAATACAGTGTGTGAGAGTTAAGATTTATTTTTTTTCTAAAAAAATATATATTTTTTTTCGGCAAGACTGATATAATTAATTTGTATAGTTGTTATACGGAAAGGATTGAGTATTTATTGGTAAATCTTTCAGAGCAAAGTCGAATTAAAATCATATCCGGTCACTTCGGAAGCGGAAAGACTGAATTTGCAATTAATTACGCACTTTACTTAAAAAAACATTTTCCCAAAGTAGCGGTAATTGATTTGGATATAATCAATACCTACTTCAGAATAAGAGAAAGGCAGGACTTTTTAGAGGAAAGAGGCATTGAATGTATTTCGTCCTCAATTCCCAAGGGCAATGCCCTTGACATTCCGGCACTTTCTTCAGACATATTGAGACCTCTTGAAAACAGGGATTATCAAGTGGTTATTGATGCAGGGGGAAACCCGAAAGGAGCACTTCCTTTGGGTAGATATAGAGAATGGTTGAGCAAGAGCGGTTACGAACACTACATGGTCATTAACAGAAATAGACCGGAGACTTCAACTTTGGAAACGGCTATAGGGTTTTTAAAGCAAATCGAGGCCTATTCACAGTGTAGAGTGACGGGACTTATAAACACAACCCATATGCTCAAACAAACTACAGAGGAAGACGTGCTGTACGGACAGGAATTGGTTGAAGAAATTTCAAAAAGACTTGAACTTCCCATAGTCTATACGGCGGTAAAAGAAGACGTTGCTAAAAATTTAGATCCTGAATCGATTAAAGGTGAAATATTCCCCATAAAATTATTTTACCGCGATTTATGGATGATTTAAGGAGGATATTATGGCAAAAGGTAAAGTAGTATTTGAAGAGGAAAGATGCAAGGGCTGCGGCATTTGCGTGCCCGTGTGTCCCAAGAAGTTAATTGAAATGAATGGGGAAAAAATTAATGTTAAAGGGTACAGTCCTGCATACGCTGCACGTCCGGAAGACTGCATAGCTTGCGGCAACTGTGCTATTACTTGCCCTGATTCAATAATTTCAGTGTACAGAATAGACTAAGGAGGAGAATATGGCAAAAGTATTAATGAAAGGAAACGAAGCTATAGGAGCAGCTGCCATTAAAGCAGGTTGCAAATTTTTCTTCGGTTATCCTATTACACCCCAATCAGAATTACCTGAATACCTTTCAAGAGAACTTCCCAAAATCGGCGGATGTTTCTTACAAGCTGAATCTGAAGTAGCTGCTATAAACATGGTTTACGGAGCTGCAGGTTCAGGTGCAAGAGTTATGACAAGTTCATCATCACCGGGGATTGCATTAAAACAAGAAGGTATTTCATACATAGCAGGAGCTGAACTTCCATGTGTTATTGTTGACATGATGAGAGGCGGCCCGGGACTCGGTTCAATTCAACCGGCACAATCTGACTACTATATAGCTACAAGAGGCGGCGGAAACGGAGACTATCACACTATCTCCTTTGCACCGGCATCAATTCAGGAAATGGTTGACCTTGTAATTGAAGGATTCGATATTGCCGATATGTACAGAAACCCTGTATTCATTGCAGGAGACGGTATGATCGGACAAATGATGGAACCTGTTGAGTTTAAAGAACCTAAGAAGAGAGATCTTCCGCCTAAGACTTGGGCTGCAGCAGGTAGAGGAAAGAGAAAAGAAAACAACATTATCAACTCTCTTTACTTGTCAGCTGAAGAATTGGAAGTTCACAACCAACACTTAGTTGAAAAATATAAAGAAATAGAAAAAAACGAAGTTAGATACGAAACATACGGCATTGAAGATGCAGAAATAGTATTTTCAGCATACGGTACAACTTCAAGAGTTTGCAAGAGTGCAATTGAACTCTTGGAAAGGGAAGGCATTAAAGCCGGAATAGTAAGACCTATTTCAATTTGGCCATATCCATATGAAGCATTTAAGAAGATTAATCCTGATTGCAAGGATGTTCTTGTAGTTGAAATGAACCACGGACAAATGGTTGAAGACGTAACTCTTGGTGTAGAAGGCAGACAAAAAGTTCACTTCTACGGAAGATACGGCGGAATGGTTCCCACAGTAGAAGAAGTTGCAGAAGAAGCTAAGAAAATATTGGAGGCAAGAAAATGAGTGTAGAAGTAAAAAAAGTAGTTTATGAAAGGTCACCCGGCCTTACTCCCATGGAAACTCACTATTGCCCCGGATGTACTCACGGAGTAATACACAAATTAGTAGCGGAATGTCTTGATGAAATGGGATTGTTGGAAGACGCGGTAGGTGTTGCACCGGTAGGATGCTCAGTACTTTGCTACAAGTACTTTAACTGCGACATGTATGAAGCTGCTCACGGTAGAGCACCGGCAGTTGCAACAGGTATTAAACGTGCTCATCCTGACAAATTCGTATTCTCATACCAAGGCGACGGAGACTTGGCATCAATCGGTACTGCAGAAATAGTTCACGCAGCACATAGAGGAGAAAAAATTTCAACAATTTTTGTTAACAACTGTATATATGGTATGACAGGCGGTCAAATGGCACCGACTACATTGGTAGGACAAGTAACTACAACTTCTCCTTACGGTAGAGATGAAGCTTGGTGCGGTAAGCCTATTAAGATCAGCGAAATGCTTGCTACAATTGACGGAGCAAAATTCGTTGAAAGAGTTTCAGTAGATACACCTGCAAACATTAGAAAAGCTAAAAAAGCTATTAAAGAATGTTTCCAATGTCAACTTGACGGAAAAGGATTCGGAATAGTAGAAGTATTGTCAACATGCCCGACTAACTGGGGACTACCTCCGGTAGATGCTCTACAATGGTTGAGAGACAATATGATACCTTACTATCCTTTAGGAAATTTCAGGAGGGACTAATATGGAAAAGAAAATAATAATGGCAGGATTTGGAGGACAAGGTGTTATGGCAATGGGCCAACTTACAACTTATGCCGGCATGATTGAAAACAAACACGTTAGCTGGATGCCCTCATATGGTCCTGAAATGCGTGGAGGTAGTGCAAACTGTGCAGTAGTAGTATCCGATGAACCTGTAGGCGCACCTGTAATATCCGTAGCGACAGATGCAATAGTTATGAATCAACCTTCCTATGAAAAGTTCTCAAAGATGGTAGAACCCGGCGGAAACTTATTCGTAAACTCAGACTTGGTACATCCTGATAACCCGCGCAAAGATATAAACATTTACGAAATACCTGTAAACGAAATTGCAATAGAACTCGGCAATCCGAAAGTTGCAAACATGGTTATGTTAGGTGCATTTATCAAAGTAACGGAAATAGTTAAAGAAGACTCAATCCTTCAAGCATTTACAAAAGTTTACGGAGATAAGAAGAAGAAACTTATACCTCTAAACCAAAAAGCACTTGAAATGGGACAAGCACATATTGAAGCTCCTTCATTTAAGGCAGACCCTGAAGCTGCAAAAGCAAAAGCGGCAAAAGAAGACAAGGGCGGCAAGAAGGTATCAAGAACTCCTCAAGCAAACTTGGTAGGACCGGACTCGGTGGGAAGCTACCTACAAGACAGAACAGGTCACTACAAGATGACAGACCTTGTATTTGACAGCGACATTTCAATGGCAAAAGAAGCTTTGTTAAATGAAACTGAAGGCATCAACTTCTATCTAATGGCTGCAGAACAATTTAAAAATACAAGCGCAGGCAAAGTATTTAAGTCACTTGCAAAACAAGAAGAAGAACACGTAATGTATCTTGAAAGATTGTGTGCAAGATTGGAAGGCAGAGAAGTAGAAGTAGGTAAGGTTGAACAAGTACCTAAGGAAGTTATTAAATGGGATAAATTAGAACCTGCAATGGCTTCAATGGCACTAAGTGTATTCTCAGTGGGAATGAACTTGGAATCACAATCAGTTGACTTCTACGGCAAAGCAGCTGAAAGAACAAAAGATGAAGAAGCAAAGAAACTATATAAAGAATTAATTTATTGGGAAAACTTCCACTACGAACAACTTAAAGGTCAATACGATCTTTACAAAGAAATGTGGTGGAGCGATCAAAGCTTCTCACCATTTTAGGAAAAAATTACGGCGTACCGAAAGGTACGCCTTTTTTTATTTAAATTAAAATTGTATAAAGCCTGAGAGGAGCGCTCTAAGTACTGCCCCAATGACAAAGTGGCCGGGGTAGACTGCATAGGTAAAGGCCTTGGGTAAATTCCTTCCCTTTGTGCCGTCGTCCTCTGCAATAAGAGGTAGAGACATGAGATGACCCGGATGAAGTCCCAATAGAAGAATGGGAATTGCAATGTATGCACTCTTGCCGAAGGTGCTGCCCGCATAAAATAAATAAATAAGCACCACGCCCATAATGCCGTAGTCCGTGTGGAAGTGCTGGCAAAGATAGCCTATTGCAAATGAAATGATAAGACCTGTTATAAATTTCAAGGCATTGCTTTTTATAGCAAGCTTTTTAATCGTTCCATCTGTGAGTATTAAGACCAAAAGTCCTGCGGCTAAAGTCCACAGTACATTGTTGTAATCCAAATTGAAGTATGATTCAAAGACCAAAAGGTCAAAGGGCACTTCACTTACTACCGCCAATATGAGAAGGCGTGTGAAATATTTCCAAGGATTTTTTGTCCTCTTATATCCTAAAGCAATTTGATAGGCAAAGATGGGGAAGGCAATCCTTCCTATTAATCTTCCCGCAAAGTAAAGGTCATGTGATATATAAGGCTCAAATGCCACGGTCAAATGATCCACAATCATTGTGACAATGGCAATTATTTTTAATATAAATGAATTTGTTTTAAATATTTTTGTCTTACTTACTTCCATGTATCTGTCTTATATTATTCTTCTACTTTAAAGACCAAGGTGTAGTTTAATAAAACAAAAGTTTTTGCTTTTTCACTTATGACAGGGAATATCTGTACAAGTTCCCAACCTTCTTTTGCCTTTTCATTTATTATGTCTTTACATCTGTTAAATGTATCAGTTTTGCCGGCAGTTAATCCGCGCCAATTTTCCACTTCAACAAATTCGTATCTAAACATTTTATCCACCTCTTAACAAGTCAATTTTATATTAAATAAAAAATAAAAACCAACATTTTTTTAAGATTTAATTGTATAATCAAGGTACTATTTAAATGTAGGAGGATGTTATGAAGAGATATATAAGAGAAGGCGTTGAAAATTTAAAAGGGATTTCTTTCCAAATGCCGGGCCACAAGCAAAGGCACTTTGAAGAGCCTTTTGACTACATTACTCACGATGTGACGGAGACTCACGGCACTGACAACTTACTTGACCCTAAGGAATGTATAAGAGAATCGGAAAGAGAACTTGAGAGAATTTTCGGCACCAAGAGATCTTACTACATGGTAAACGGATCCTCCGGCTCATTAATCGTTGCAATAAATGCGGCTACTGTACCGGGAGATACAATACTGGTACAGAGAAATTGTCACAAGAGCGTCTTTAATGCGGCGATTATTTCAAGGCTTAATTTAAAATACTTTGATGCAAACTATGACGAAGAGGACAACTTAATTACAGACGCGGATCCTGCTGAAATTGAAAGACAACTAATTGCTGATAAAAATATAAAGTGTGTAGTAGTTACAAGCCCCAACTATTTCGGCGTTGTATCGGACATTAAAAAAATCGCCGAAGTGGTGCACAGACACGGAGCAGTCTTAGTAGTAGATGAAGCTCACGGTGCCCACTTCCAATACTCGGGATACAAAGAACACTCGGCAGTATGCCAAGGTGCGGACCTTGTCATTCACTCGCCACACAAGACCTTGCCTGCCCTTACTCAAACATCAATGCTTCATTTGTGCAGCGACAGAGTTTCGGAAAAGAAAGTCATGAAGTCCATTGTACTTTTCACCACAACATCACCTTCCTATGTCTTTACACAAAACATGGAAGCAGCTGCGGACTTTATGGAGAGAGAAGGCAAAAGACTAATTGATCAAAATATAGAGTACATTGACAAGATGGAAAAAGACTTAAAAGATAAGGTTGTATTCTATAAGTCAAAGGGGAATTTTTTCAAAGACCCGATGAAAGTTCTCTTCAGAATTCCCGGGATGATTGGCTTTGACATTGTAAGGAGCCTGTACTTCGACTATAATATAAGAGTAGAGATGGCTGATTTTTACTATGTCCTATGTATTGCAACAGTAATGAATACAAAAGAAGATTATGAAAAACTGACCAAGGCTCTTTTGGAAATAGCAAAGGGCGATAAGAAGTTTATAACTCTTCCGAAGTACAAGAAGATTGTGCCGAACGTAGAGTTAAAGGCCTATGAAGCTTTTTACAAACACACGAAGGAAATGCCTTTAAAAGACTCGGTGGGCAAAATTTCCGCCAAAATCGTGGCGCCATATCCGCCGGGAGTTCCACTACTTGTACCAGGAGAGCTTATTACACAGGACATTGTAGATGTAATATGTGAATATAAAGAATTCAATGCCAAAATTGTAGGCATTGAAGATGAAATGTTAGAGGTTATTGATGAATAAAGGTTTTTTTGTAGCTTTTGAAGGGCCGGACGGCTGCGGCAAAAGCACAATCAGCAACTTAGTTTATGAAAAATTAATAGAAGAAGGCTATCCGGTTATAAAAAGCAGAGAGCCGGGAGGCACTCCTATTTCAGAAAAAATCAGAAATATAATTTTGGACAACGACAATGTTGCCATGCACCCTCGCACCGAGGCTTTGCTTTATGCGGCAGGTCGCGCTCAACATGTGGAGGAAAAAATAAAACCTGCTCTCAAAGAAGGCAAGATTGTACTTGTGGAAAGATACATTCTCTCTTCTCTAATCTACCAAGGCATTGGAAGAGATTTGGGCGTTGAAGAAGTCTTTAAGGTCAATCAATTTGCCACACAAAACCTGGAGCCGGATCTTACAATAATTTTAAATCCTAATAAAGTTACGGTTTCACGAAAGGCAAAGGAAGGTTTGGACAGACTTGAAAATGCCGGAGTGGAGTTTCACACCAAGGTTTTAAATGCATATATAGAGTACGGCAAAACTCATGAGGTACTTTTTGTAGATGCCTCAATGTCAATAGAAGAAGTTTTTGAAGAGGTTTATAGAGAGATAAAGTTAAGAGGCGGTTTGAAATGAAACTTTTAATCACTGTAGTACAAGATACGGACAGCGACTATTTAATTGACAGATTGACGGAAAAAGGTTTTAGAGTGACAATACTTTCTTCCACAGGCGGATTTTTAAAATCAGGCAACACCACAATACTCACAGGTATTGAAGAGGACAAATTAGGCGAATACCTTGAAATTGTGAAGAACAACTGCAAGAGAAGAGAAGTTACAAAGACCATTCAATCTGCGGCAATGCCGGGACAAAACTTTTCATCCACACTCCTTGCCATGCCTGTCCAAGTAGTGGTAGGGGGAGCGTCGGTCTTTATACTTGATGCTTTTGACTTTAAGAAATATTGAGGTGGACATGAAACTTATTATTGCCATTGTAAGAGAAAAGTTTTTTGATAAACTCCTTGTTGAACTTATGGAGGCTGATGTTCACGTTACAAAACTCAACTCCACGGGAGGCTTTTTTAAAAAGGCCAACACCACACTTTTAATCGGCACGGAAGCAAAAGACTTAGACAAAATAGATGAAATATTTAAAGCAAACTGCAAGACTGAAATTTTAGAAAAAGACGGCAAAAAAATGGAAGTTGCCGGCGCAACACTTTTTATATTGGATGTGGCGGATTGTTTGAGAATTTAATCGGCAACGACAATGCCAAGAATTTATTAAAAAGAGATTTAAATTCAGGTGTATTTCACGCATATTTATTTTTAGGCGAAGAAGGCTTAGGCAAATTTCAATTTGCAAAGGAGTTCGCTTCAAATGTAATTGACGCAAAACTTCCTCACCCTGATGTTAAAATAATTGAAGGGACGACGATTTTAAAGTCGGCAATTGAAGATTTGGTGGAAGATGCTTTTTTGAAGCCTATGTACAAGGATACGAAAATATATATTATAAGGGACTTTCACAAGGTCACGACGGAAGGTCAAAACGCCCTTTTAAAGACCTTGGAAGAGCCTATGACACATGTGAAGCTCATACTTACATCTTCAAATGAAGAGGGAATTTTGACTACAATACTTTCCAGGGCAAAAATCGTAAAATTTTATCATGTACCTGATGAAGTGTTGAAAGACTACTTTATAAGAGAGGGCTACGAGCCTTCAAAGGTAGCAGAAGCCGTTAAATTTTCCGTGGGATCGGTAGGCAAGGCCTTTGAAATTTTAAACAACGAGAATTTTTTCGACCTTAAAAATCAAGTTGAGGGAGGACTCATGAGAGTCTTCAGAGACAAGGGATTTGAGCCATATATTATGTACAAGCTCATAGATGAAAAGCAGGAGAATAGGGATTTAATTTTGGAAATTATGAGCTACTGGTTGAGGGATATGGTTTTACAAAAAGAACTTAAAGGGGAAGGCGTAAATATTTCCACGGACAAACTTTTAAAATCTTATCGCATGTTAATAGATGTGAGAAGTAATTTGGACAAGAATGTGAATTTAAGAACAGCGGTAATGCCGCTTTTACTATATATAGGGGGAGAGAATGACTGAAACTGTAGGAGTTAGATTTAAAGATACGGGAAAGATTTACCTCTTTGACAAAAACGGATCCGGTGCAAAAATCGGAGACCATGTTATTGTGGAAACTATAAGAGGGATTGAGTACGGCACAGTTGTAACTGAAAAGGAAATGGCGGATGACGAAGTCTCAAAGGACTTAAAGCCTGTCATAAGAGTTGCAACTCCTGAAGATACGGACAAGCAAATTGACAACAAAAACAGAGCCAAGGAAGCTTTAATTATATGTCATCAAAGGATTAAGGATCACGGTCTTGACATGAGACTTGTGGGGAGTGAATACACCTTTGACAACTCAAAGCTTTTGTTTTATTTTACTTCCGACCAAAGGATTGACTTTAGAGAATTGGTTCGAGACTTGGCGGGAATTTTCAGAACGAGAATTGAGCTTAGACAAATCGGCGTGAGAGACGAGGCAAAGATTATCGGCGCCTTGGGTTGCTGCGGCAGAGAAACTTGCTGCTCCAATTTTTTAAGCGAGTTTCAACCTGTGTCAATTAAAATGGCAAAGGACCAAGGACTTTCACTTAATCCTACCAAAATTTCCGGCATTTGCGGCAGACTTATGTGCTGTTTAAAATATGAACAGGACGGCTACGAATGTATATTAAAGAGAATGCCCAAGGTTGGAGAAGTTGTCGGTACATCTGAAGGCAAGGGCACCGTTGTAGATACATACAACATTCAGGAGCTTGTGAAGGTGAGATTCGGCACGGAAGAAGAGGGAGAAGAAAAACTCTTCGAACTATCCGAAGTAAAGAGGACACACAAGTTTGACAGGAAACTCAACATTAACAGACAGGACTTTAACAGAGAAGAAGATGCGTCGGAAGAAGAACTTAAACAACTGCAAGATAAATAATAGGGACTTAGGTCCTTATTTTTTTGCTTTCATCTTAAAATTTCAATATATTTTCAAAAAATCATTTATTTTTTATTACATTAAAGTAATATAGGTTATAATATAACAAAAGAGAAGGTGATTTTTTTGAAATTATTTATTCCGGGTCCTGTGACAGTCAGACCTGAAGTTTTAGAAAAAATGTCCTCGCCTGTTATAGGACACAGGACTAAAGAAGCATCAAACTTACAAAGATCAATAGAAGAAAAAATGCAAAAGATTTGGCACACTAACAACACGGTTTTACTATCCACATCCTCAGGCAGCGGCTTGATGGAAGGGGCAGTAAGATCTCTTACCAAGAGACGCGCCGCAGTTTTTTCAAGCGGAGTCTTCGGCAGAAGATGGTACGACATGTGCAGGTTTAACTATGTAGATGCCGACATGTACGAAAACAAATGGGGCGAAATTGTAGACGTGGACCAAGTGCGTGACGTCCTTAAGACGGGAAAGTACGACGTGATTACAGTCACACACAACGAAACTTCCACAGGAGTTATGAATCCTATTATGGAAATTGGTGAAGTGGTTAAAGAATTTCCGGACGTGCTATTCTTAGTTGACACTGTAAGCTCCACTGCAGGTGTAGATATAAACGTAGATAAGATCGGTGCAGACTTGGTTCTCACTTCTTCACAAAAATGTATCGGACTGCCGCCGGGATTTTCCATTTGCGCAATTTCCGACAAAGCTGTGGAAAGGGCAAAGACCGTTGAAAACAGAGGATGGTACTTGGACTTACTCGCTCTCTACAATTTTTCAAAGGAACACGACCACCAATACCCGACTACTCCTTCTGTATCTCACATGATAGCCTTGGACTATCAATTAGACTACATTTTAAATGTGGAAGGCCTTGAAAACAGAATTAAAAGGCACAAGGAAATGGCGGACTACACGAGAGCGTGGGCAAAGAAACACTTCGACCTCTTTGCAAGAGAAGAGATTTGTTCAAACACTGTGACATGTGTGAAGAACACAAGAAATATCAATGTGCCCAAGGTTAATGAAGAGCTGGTAAAGAGAGGCATGATATTTGCCAACGGATACGCCGACTTAAAGGACATTACTTTCAGAATCGGTCACATGGGCGACACGACTTTAGACGACATGAAAGAACTTTTCGGAAATATAGAAGACATATTGGGACTATAAAAAAGAGGACATCTTAGTGATGTCCTTTTAATTTTCATAAATTTTCATATTTTTTAATTTTATGAGAAGCATTATTTCAAAAATTATCATTGCCACGGTCATAATCAATGTGGCGATAAACATGCTTTTAATTAAAAAGGCAAGTAACAAAGTGATGCCTATAGGTATTAAAACTATGAGCATGGCAACAAATATGGAAAATCTTTGCTTCACAACTTCCTGAGGATTGATCCAGTCGTACCTTGCCCACTTGATGTCCAAAAAAATTGTAATAGTAGAGGACAAAAATTGGTAGGCAATGGGGAACAAGTAAAACAACACAACCATGTTTTGTTCCACGGGAAACTTCATCACAATTGCCGTAATGTAAACCAAGAGGGGCACAATTGTGAGAGTAATGCTCACTGCAATTTTAGGAAGGGCAATGTCCATTATAGACATAGGCGCTGTGAAAGGGATCCAAACATTTTTGCCTTCAATGGAAAATGCCGAGCTTGTGCTGTCACTCATATTAATAAGTCCGCAGGCAATAAATATACCGTAGACTCCCATTATAGATGACAGATCATATCCCGCCATTTCGTTTAAGCTCTCGGGCTTTGCGACAATCATCACAATTGCCATTAAAACAATTGCAAGAACTCCGAAGACCGTGTTGGCAAAATACACCGGGTAGTTAAAGTAAAGCTTCCACTCCTTAATATAATTTGCCATAAATTTGGAGCGCACTCTTATGCCTGTTTTCTTTTTCTTAACTTTGGCACTTGATGTTGCAGTGCCCTTTAAAGCTCTGTAAATATTAAAGTGGTTTTTCGCCACATATGCCGTTGCCAAAGCGGTTATAACTACAGAAATTAATATAAAAATTCCCGCACTTAAAACACTTCCCTCGGTAATACCTTTGATAAAAAATTTGGTCTGAGGCATTACAACATAGTATGTCTGTATTACCTTTTTCATAAGTGAAGGTAATTGGGTGGAGAAGGACTTTCTAAAGACATATATGCCTAAGTAAATAATAATTACAACTATTGCAAAAAATCCCGTGGCAAGTTGTGACTTGTACTTAAACTTTACATACTTTCTAAAGATTGTGGAGATAAAAATTCCTACAGCCATGGTCACCAAGGGGAAGAATAAAAGCATTACAATCCCTAAAACTCCTCCCGGAATATTTTTTGCCGTTACAAAATTATAGACAATTATTGGGAAGAGCATAATAATTACGGAGTATAATACATCCACAATTAGAATCCCTGTAAGCTTGGACCAAAGAAGCTCTTTCTCCGTAAGAGGCATAGGAATTAAAATATTCATCTCGGTCTCGCCGAAGAGAGAATTGGTGCCTGAATTAATAACTCCCATTAGGATAAATAACGTCGCCACCATGGAAAAATATATTAACGACCTCTCAGGATTGTCTTTCCCCAAAAAAGTAAACATCACTACATAAATTAAAATTACAGCCACACTAAGTACATACTGCCAAATTTTAATGGCCTTTTTTCTCTTAAAGCTTCCATTCAAAAGTTTTTTAAGCTCCATCTTCAAAAGGAGCTTCAGTTTTTCGCTTCTCATTTAACCAGCTCCAAGAAAATATTTTCAAGAGAAGACATGCCTGTTATTTTTTCAGTTTCTCCTTCAACGACAATGCGGCCGTCTTTAATAATTGCTATTTTGTTGCAAAGCTTTTGTGCCACTTCCAAGACGTGAGTGGAGAAAAATATTGCTCCGCCCTTCGCCACCATGTTTTTAAATTCGTCTTTTAAATATGCCGTCGCCGTCGGGTCGAGGCCCACAAAGGGCTCGTCTAAAATTAAAAGCTTAGGCTCGTGAACAAGGGCAGCGGTGATGGCAAGCTTTTGTTTCATGCCGTGAGAATAAGAGGAGATGGGATCGTCAATTGCCTTCCAAAGGTCAAAGACATCTACATACTTTGTAATATTTGCCTTCCGTTTATCTTCCTCCACATCATATATGTCGCTTATAAAGTTTAAATACTCCATGCCACGCATAAACTCATATAGCTCCGGATTGTCCGGTATGTATGCCATAACTTTCTTATATGCCAAGGGCTCTTCTTTAATATTCTTATTATCTACAAAAATTTCCCCGCGACTGAAATCGTTAAGACCTACTACGCACTTAATAGTTGTAGTTTTGCCTGCGCCGTTCTTGCCGATAAAGCCGTATATGTCTCCCGGTTCTATGTCAATATTTACGTCAAAGAGCACGTCCTTTGTGCCGTAGGACTTGTATAAATTTTTTATGTTAAGCATATTGCCTCCTGTTAAATCGCATTTTAATTAATCTTATCACAAGGCTTTCCTTCAATACAATAATTTTGCTGGGGAAGGAAATATATAATAATTAAGGGCACTTAATGGTATAATTATTTGCGAAGGAGGGCGTAATGCATCAGTATTTAGGAAAATTAATTATCCACACGGGAAGCATGTTTTCAGGCAAGACTTCCAGTTTGGAAAGAGATATAAAGAGATTTAGAATTGCAAACTACAAGTGCACTGTCTTTAAACCAAATGTAGACACTCGCTTTGTAAACAACAAGGTCAAGACTCACGACAACACGGAGCTTGATGCAATTTCCGTTAAAAATATTGAGGAAATTTTAGATTATATTAAAGACCATCCCATGGACGTGGTGGGTATTGACGAGGTACAGTTTTTGCAAAACACTGCCTGCGAAGTTAAAGAGGGCATTATGAAAATGCTTCGCGACAAGGTCACAGTTGTTGTGGCGGGACTTGATATGGACTTTTCGGCAGAGCCCTTTGAAATTGTGAAAGAACTTATGCCGGTGTGTGACTATTTAAACAAGCACCACGCCGTCTGTACTAAGTGCGGACAGGACGCATGGGTTTCCCATAGAAAGACGGAGTCAAAGGAGAGATTTGTACTTGGCGCTTTAAATGAGTACGAACCCCTTTGCAGATCTTGTTACAATAAGACCATAGAAGAGGAAAAATAATGAAGTGTTGTGTAGTAGGCGGATGCGGGGTTGACATAGTAGGCTTCCCCAATGAAGAGTTAATATTTCACGATTCAAACCCGGGCCACATCGGATACTCATTAGGATGTGTCGGCAGAAACATCGGGGAGAATATCTTCAGACTTGGCGAAGACGTTCGCATTGTCTCCGTAGTGGGAGATGATCACAACGGCAGACTCGCCCTTGAAGGTCTTAGAAAAATCGGCATGGACGCAAACGGCATTGAGGTGTTAAAAGATGAGAACACCGCTACATATCTTGCCCTTTTAAATCACGAAGGAGATATGGAAATCGCCATTAGCCAAATGGAAATTATTAAAAATATCACTCCCGAATTTGTGGAGAAGAGAAGAGAAGAACTTGAAAGTTGTGAGAACATTGTCACGGAAACGAATTTGGATAAAGAAACCTTGGAGTATCTTTTGAACAATATTAAGGGCAAATTTTTTGTAGACAGTGTTTCAGTTACCAAGAGCAAAAGGCTTAGAGATTGTCTTTCAAATATATATTTTTTAAAGACGAATGTATTGGAAGCAGGAGCAATTTTACAAAGAGATGTAAATACCGACGACAACCTTATATTGGCAGGCATGGAGTTTATGCGAAGAGGCGTTAAAAATGTGGCTATAACTCGTGGCAGCGAAGGTGCTTCAATTTTTACTCGGGAAGGAAACTTCTTTATGTCTTCCGAAAAAGTTAAGGTGTTAAATACATCGGGAGCAGGAGATGCTTTCTTGGCAGGTTTTGTAAAAGGAGAACTCTTAGGGCTTACCATTGAAGAGAAGCTTAAGATGGCAATGGCGGCATCACTTCTCACCATTCAAAGTGAAAAGACAATATCGGAAAACATGAAGCTTGATAATATAAAGACGGAGATGAAAAAAGTATGTATAACAAAGATGTAGATAAATATTTGGACTACGCCCCTGAAGTTAAAAAGGCCATGGAAGAAGGTAAGCCTGTAGTTGCTTTGGAATCTACAATTATTTCCCACGGCATGCCCTATCCGAAAAATTTGGAAACGGCAAGAAGAGTTGAAGAAATAATTAGAGAAGGGGGCTGCGTTCCCGCCACAACTGCAATTATAAGGGGCAGAATTAAAGTAGGTCTTACTCCTGAAGAGTTGGAGTTCATGGCAACGGACAAAGAAATTATCAAGTGCTCCACAAGAGACTTCCCATACATTGTGTCAAAGGGTTTAAACGGCGGCACAACTGTTGCAAGTACAATAATAATTGCAAACCTTGCAGGGATTAAAGTCTTTGTCACAGGAGGTATCGGCGGAGTGCACAGAGGAGCTGAGACCACCTTTGACATTTCAAGAGACTTGCAAGAACTTGCCACCAAAAATGTTGCAGTAGTTTGCGCAGGAGCAAAGAGCATCCTTGACATAGGTCACACACTTGAATACCTTGAAACATTCGGCGTGCCTGTACTCGGTATCAACACAAAGGAAATGCCGGCATTCTTTACAAGAAAGAGCGGATACCAACTTGACTACAAGGTAACGGAAGAAGAAGCTGCTGAAATTATGAAGACTAAATGGGACTTAGGTCTGCCGGGCGGTGTTTTAATTGCAAACCCCATACCTGAAGAACATCAAATGGACAAGGCTAAGATAGACATGGCAATTGAAAAAGCTTTAATCGAAGCTAGAGAAAAGGACATTCACGGCAAGGAGTCAACACCTTTCTTACTTAGCAAGGTACTTGAAGTGACGGAAGGCAGATCCCTTGAGGCAAATATCCAACTTGTATACAACAACGCAAGAGTCGGAGCGAAAGTTGCAAAGGCATTCTTCGAAAAATAAATTACAATCCCACCAATGCGTGGGATTTTTTTATTGATTTAATTAGTCTATGGTTAGGCCTCCTATGTGGTATAATTACAGGGTGATGAATATGATGGTAGGAGTATGTGTTTTGACAATTAGAATTTATGAGTCAAATTCACTTAAAGACAAAAGGTCCGTTGTAAAGTCCTTAATACAAAAGCTTGAGCACAAGTTCAACATCTCCATATGTGAGAGCGGCGAAAACGACAACATACATTTTGCCGAAGTGGGCTTTGCCACAGTGAGCAACAACAAAAAATTAGTGGACAGTACAATTGACAAGGTAATAAATTTTGCGGAAGCACACGACAGATGTGAAGTAGTTAATATCTACAGGGAGGTGTATTAAAATAAAACTTTCAAAGAAAGATGTTTTAAAAGTCCTTGCCATATTAGATGAACTATATCCCGACGCGCAGTGCGAGTTAAACCACAGTAACCCCTTTGAACTTTTAATCGCCACAATTTTGTCCGCTCAATGTACGGACAAGAGAGTGAACGAAGTCACAAGGGAAATGTTTAAAAAATACAAGACGCCTGAGGACTATGTAAGCCTCGGCGCTGAAAATTTGGAAAAAGAAATCTACTCCTTAGGCTTTTACAGAAACAAGTCCAAGAACATAATCGGCGCCTGTATGGAACTTATGAAGCTTAAAGAGATGCCTCAAACTGTTGAGGGTCTTATGAAGCTGCCGGGAGTGGGCAAAAAAACTGCAAACGTAGTGGCAAGTAATGCCTTCGGCGTGCCTGCCATAGCAGTTGACACTCACGTCTTTAGAGTAAGTAACCGCATCGGTCTTGCAAATGCAAAGGACGTACAAAAGACCGAAGCACAACTTGAAAAAAACATACCCCGTGATATGTGGATCAAGGCACATCATATGTTGATATTTCACGGACGTAATATTTGCACGGCAAGAAGCCCGAAGTGCGAAATATGTCCTGTAAATAAATATTGTAATTATTATGAGGAAAAATGAAGAAAAAGAGGAAGAAGAAAAATCGAAAACCTGTAATAATTCTATCAGTTATATTAATTGTCATACTTTGTGTAATGCTTGTGTCTTACAGCCTTTACAAAAGGGAAATGGCAACGGACAAAATCTTTAAAGGAGTAAGTGTGGGAGGAGTGGACGTGTCACAACTCTCCAAGGATGAAGCACTTACAAAGGTAACTGAAAGATATACGGGAGATTTAAACGACAAAAAAATAAACTTTGTAGGTCACGACACACGGTACTCAATTTCTCTTAAAGAGCTTGGCTACACGGCACAAATAAATGAAGCGGTGGACAAGGCCTACGGCGTGGGCAGAAGCGGCAACATCATTGAAAATGTGAGCAAAATTTTTTCTCTCCCTGTAGACAAGGAAGATATAACAATTGTGGAGAGATTTGACGACGCCCATGTGGAAAGAGTCATAGACTTTTTGGAAGAAAAGACAAAGCAGGACTCAAAAGATGCCTACCTGAGCTATGCAGGCGGCGAATTTCAAATAGTGCCGGAGCAAACGGGAACTTATCTGAACAAGGACAAGTTGAAGTTAAACCTATATGACGCGCTTAGAAAAAACGAAGACGTAATCCTTCCCGTGAGCGAAGAAAAGCCTGCAATAACTACAAAGGACTTTGAAGACATAACGGGAGTTGTGGGAGAATTTACAACGGACTTTTCAAAGAGCAGCTCCAACAGAAAGCAAAACATTGCCCTTGCATCCTCTCGATTTAACAATTTTTTTGTTAAGCCGGGAGAAGTCGTGTCTTTTAACGACCACATTGGAGATATATCCAAAGAGACGGGATACATGGATGCGGGAGTTATAATAAACGGCCAGTTTGACAGCGGAGTAGGCGGCGGCGTGTGCCAAGTTTCAACAACTGTTTACAATGCTCTTTTACTTGCAGATATAAAAATCAAGGAGAGAGCAAATCACAGTTTGCCTGTGGCATATGTGCCCATGGGAACAGATGCTGCAGTTGCATCGGGCTTTATAGACTTAAAGTTTGAAAACTCCACAAACTCAAATATATATATAACCTGCGGAGTAAAGGACGGGAGACTTACTTGCAGAATTTTCGGCAACACTGCAAAAAAAGATTACCAGGTAAATATTGTGCCCAAGCAAAGAGAAGTTATTGAGCCCAATATAAAGACAGTTAAGTCAGACGAAATGTTTGAGGGCGAAGAAAAAATCGACAAGAACGGCTCAAACGGATTTAAGTACGAAACATATAAGCAAATTATAAAAAACGGCAAGGTAGTGTCGGAGACGAAGATTTCAAACTCATACTACAAGCCGCAAGACAAGGTTGTAATAGTGGGCACGAAGAAGCCTGAAATTGAAAATCCGGAGGAAAATCCTTTGGAAGAAACGACGAAAGATACAAAATCAAAGGGCAGAGAATAGTATTGGATAGGGGACATTTGTGTCCCCTTTATTGTGAGGACTATGTTTAAATTTTTAAAGAAACTGAAGAGAAAAAGTATATACGGCGAGTTTTTAGACGCGCAAAAAGAAGGCAAGTTAAATGAGTTTTTGGACCTTCAAACCCCGGGAGAGTATGAGCTAAACTACATGAGAACACCCGGCGCCAAGGTTAGTACCTTTGACCTTAACAAGGCACTTATGGACTTTTACAACAGAGAGAGGGAAAGTATCGCCGAGGCGGAAGAATTTTTTAAAACCAACAGAGCCATTGAATCAATAGATAACTTCGCCGCATTTTTATATGGTCAAGACAACTTTCAGGAGGATAGACTTCCCGGCTTAAGCATTCTTTTAATGCGCGACTCGAAGGAGATTGAGGCGGTAAAGTTCGGCATACTTTTGGCAGAGTATTACAATTTGGAAAATTATTACAGAGCACTTGAGATAATAAGAAATTTGGGAGAGCATCCCGAGTTTACCTACTACAGCGTGCGAGTATTAAAAAATATAATGGACGGCGACAAGTACGTAGAAGAAATATACGAAAACACATTCGGTATGGGAAAGAAAATAATAGAGGTGGCAAATGAAATTAGGTAAAGTCCAAAAGTTAAAAGTAAAAGGCTTTGAAAGAGAAAGTGCGGTACTTACAGACGGCACTGCGGAAGTAAAACTGTCAAAACACGAAAGCGAAAATTTAAAAGAAAATCAGGAAGTAGAAGCATTTATCTACAACGATAAGGACGGATTTAAAGCCACACTTAAAAAACCCCTGGCACAAGTGGGAGAAGTAAAGCAACTTAAAATCGTCTCCAAATCAAAATTCGGATACTTTGTAGACATCGGCATAGACAAGGACATCTTCTTGCCATTTCAGGAAACGTCGGGCAGACCTCACGAAGACTTGGAATATTTATTTTATATATACGACGACAAGTCAAAGAGAATTTGCGCCACGATGAATGTAAAGCCCCACCTTTCCTCACACTCCCCATACAAGGTCAACGACAATGTAGAAGGAGTGATCTACGGCATAGACAGAAACTTAGGCATCTTTGTAGCTGTAGATGAAAAGTATGACGGCCTTATCCTTGCAAGGGAAATAAAAGGCGCCCACAGAGTAGGGGAAAGAATAAAGGTGCGTGTAGCTCGTGTGCTAAAAGACGGCAAGCTCACTTTGACCTTTAGAGAAAAGTCCTACAAGCAAATGAACTTAGATGCGGAAATGCTTTTGGACATAATAAAAGACGAAGGGGGCGTATTAAACTTGGGAGACAAATCAACACCTGAAGAAATATTAGATGTCACGGGACTTAGCAAGAAGGCATTTAAAAAAGCCTTAGGCAGTCTTTACAAACAAAAGCTGGTCACACTTTATCCGGAAAAGGTGAAGTTAAATGACTGAGATATCACTTCAAATCACAGACTACGCCCATGACGGACGAGGAGTGGGCAGGTACGAAAACAAGGTGGTCTTCTTGGACGGCGGAGTAATAGGGGACGTAGTGGAAGTTGAAATTGAAACTGAAAACAAGAGATTTTACAGAGGAAAAATCGTCGACATACTTCGTCCCTCACACAAGAGAGAGTTGCCACAATGCCCATACTTTCAAAGCTGCGGCGGCTGCACATTTTTAAACGTGGAAGAATACTACATTAACGAGTGGAAAGAAAAAAGAGTTGAGAAAGCCTTAAATAAAATCGGCATAGACAAAAAGCCTGAAGACCTTATAAAACTTAACTCACTTAACTACAGAAACAACATACAGCTTAAAGTAGAAGAAGGGAAGTTGGGATTTTATTCCAAAAAAACCAACAGCCTTGTGCCCATAAAAGAATGTCTAATCGCAAGAGAAGAGATAAACGAAGTCATAAAACTGTTGCGAGAGACAACACTTGAAGGCATAGACCAAGTACAAATCCGCTGCAACTTTAAAGGGAACACAATGGTCATAGTAGAAGGCAAAGTAAGCCCCGAAATCATAAGCGCACTATATGAAAAAGTATCTTCCCTATACGAAAAGCAAGGCAGAAAATTTACCCACGTATTCGGAGAAAAATATTTGGAAGAAGAAATAGAAGACCTGAAATTTTTATTAGGACCGGGTTCATTTTTCCAAGTAAATCACAAAGTCATGAATGAAATGTACTTTGTGGGACTTACAAAGCTTAAGATAAACAAGGATGACAAAATACTTGACCTCTATTCAGGCATAGGCACTCTCACACTCCTTGCCGCACGAAAAGCAAAGGAAGTCTGTGGCGTGGAATATGTAGAAGAAGCCACGGACCTTGCAAGAAAAAACGCGGAGCTAAACGGCGTGGACAACGCAACATTTATTTGCGGCAAAGCGGAAGAAGTAATAGAAAAACTAAAAGGCTTTAACAAAGTCATCGTCGACCCGCCACGAAAAGGCATGGACAAAAAAGTCGTGGAAAAAATAATCGACATGAAACCGGAGAGCATACTCTACATCTCCTGCAACCCTGACACCCTTGCACGAGATGTACAAATCCTCACACAAGAAGGCTACGAAGTAGAGACCGTAACCCCGGCAGATATGTTCCCAAAAGGACCTCATGTGGAGGCAATTGCTTTACTTATTAAGGAAAATTAATCAGCAGGAAGGTGCAACTTTATGAGTAAAAACTACACTAAAGATTTAATACAAAAAGAATTTATGACTCTTCTAGATAAAAAAATTCTAGACAACATAACAGTAACCGAATTAGCAAAAAAGTGTAACATCGAAAGAAAGACTTTTTACTATCATTATGAAAACTTAGAGCAATTGATCAAGGAAATATTTGAGTCAGAGCTCGAGATTGTAATCGAGGAATTTAATGAAAATCTTTCATGGGAAGATAGTTTTATTTTGGCTGCGAAATTTATCTTAGATAATAAAAAAGCTATAAGACATATGTATCAATCAGGCTATAAAGCTGATGTAGAAAAATATGTTTTTTCTATGGCGGGTGAAGTAATTAGTAAATATGTTAATCATATATCAAAGGAGACTAGGGCAAAAGATATTGATATTAATTTGATTTCTTACTTTTATCAATGTGCCTTAAGTAGTGCACTTATACAGTGGATAGCAACAAATATGAAAACTGATCCAGTAGTTATTACAAATAGGTTAGGTAAATTAATGGATGGTAATATCTTATTATCATTAAAAAGAAGTGAAAAACTAGAAACCTTTACTCAGAATACTCTAATTGAGTAAAATTTACACAAACCACTAATATTGGTAGATGAAATCATTCTCTTTTCATAATTTAATAGACATGTAAGATGATAATGTTAAGTTATTAAAGGAGGAAATAATGGAACTTAAAACTCACGATGAAAGGTTACAATTAACTAATGGCGATTTCCAAAGATTAGTTAAAGCTAGAAAACCGGAAGGAATTGAAGAAAAATCTGCTTATTTGATAGGAACTGGTATAGCATCACTTACCGCTGCTTGCTTTTTAATTAGGGATGCACATATGAATGGTAATAAGATTACTTTCTTAGAACAATTAGACATACCAGGTGGATCACTTGATGGTGAATACATGGATACTAGAGGTTATGTAGCCCGTGGTGGTAGGGAAACCGGAGCTCACTTCGAATGTTTATGGGATATTTGGAGTTCGATTCCAAGTCTAGAAAATCCGGAAATGAGTGTTTTAGATGATTATTTTTATACCAATTACGACGATCCGAACTTCAGCAATTGTCGTATCACTCACAAGCAAGGTGAACGTTATGACGATGGTAAATTCAATTTAACTCAAGGCCAAGTTAAGGAAATTGCAGAACTTTGCATGACTAAAGATGAATTACTCGAAGATAAGGCAATTGAAGATATTTTCTCTGATGGACTTTTAAATTCAGACTTCTGGACACTTTGGAGGACAATGTTTGCCTTTGAAAACTGGCATTCAGCTCTAGAAATGAAGCTGTATCTAAATCGTTTTATCCATCATGTAGGTGGCCTTACAGACCTATCAGCTCTTAGATTTACAAGATATGACCAATACAACTCAATTGTAAAACCAATGGTTAAATACCTTGAAAACCACGGATGTAAATTCCAATATAATACTAAGGTAACCGATATTGATTTTGATATTTCAGAGAACAAAAAAGTTGCTACAAAAATCATAGCTGAAGATAAAAACGGAAATGATAAGTCAATTGATCTTACAGAAAATGACCTAGTCTTTATCACTAATGGATCAATGACAGAAAATTCAAGCTATGGTGATGATAATACACCAGCCGAACTTAGTGATGAACAAACTGGTTGCTGGGAAATGTGGAAAAACATTGCTAAAAAATCAGATGATTTTGGTAACCCAGAAGTATTCTGTTCAGATGTAGAAAAAAGTAACTGGGAATCTTGTACAGTAACTTGTCATGATGATTCAGTACCAAAATATATTGAAAAAATAACAAAAAGAAGCCCTTATGGTGGAAAAACTGTAACAGGTGGTATTGTAACTTGTGTTGATTCAAGCTGGTTAATGAGTTGGACAATTAATAGACAAGGCCAATATCCAGAGCAACCTGAAAATGATGTTGCTGTATGGGTTTACGGTCTATTCACAGATGTTGAAGGTGACTACATCAAGAAGAAAATGAGAGATTGTACAGGTAAGGAAATTACAAAAGAATGGCTATACCATATTGGTGTTCCAGTAAATGAAATTGACCAATTAGCTGAAACTTGTACAGCTGTACCTGTTATGATGCCTTATATAACATCTCAATTCATGCCAAGAAAATTTGGTGACAGACCTCTTGTAGTTCCAAAGGGTGGAGTTAACTTTGCTTTCTTAGGACAATTTGCAGAAACCCTAGATGATCCGGGAAGAGATACAGTATTTACAACAGAATATTCAGGAAGAACAGCAATGGAAGCAGTTTATGTACTTTGTGGTATAGAAAAAGCTGTTCCAGAAGTGTTTGCTTCACGATATGATTTAAGATACCTTCTAAACGGAATGGTCGCTCTATCAGATGGTAAAAAACCAGACCTTCCACTTACTCCACTACAAAAAATGAAAGTTGCAAAACTAATCAAAGGTACAGATGTGGAAGAGATGCTAAAAGAATTTAATATTATTTAATAATTTATAACAAATTTGGGGCGATAATATATCGTCCCTTTATTTTTACCAAGGAGTGCTATCATGAACATGAGCAATAATCAAACTGTACCTAGTATAGAAGAAATTCATGCTATATACGAAGATATTCTAAGAGATGAAGCTAGGGCAGATAAAGAAAAGGACTTAGAGCAATCAGGTGAATTTTATAAAAGGTTTAGAAAAGAAGAAAATAAAAGGGAAGAGACAAAATTAGAAAATCCTATAATAAAAGAATACAGAAAATATTTAAAAAATGAAGAGAATAAACAAAAGAAATTAATAGAAGAATTAGAAAACCTAATAAGTTATGAGAAATTCTTTTTAGAATTAGAAAGAAAAAGAAATCAAAACAATAATCGCGCAAACTTTGGAAGCAATGAAGCTACAAGATATAGGGTTGATAAGATTAATTATTATTCCAAAAAACTAAGGGAAATAATTAATAAATCGCCAGACGCCTGGCAATATTATTATCATAGACAGCTCATCACTGATATACAAACGGGATATAAAGAAGATCTTGTAGAAGTATCCTATGTAGTAGAAGCTAAGAAAAAAATAATTGAATCCTTAAAGCAATCAACACCAGTATATATAATAGGCCACCTAGGTAGCGGTAAAACTCAAATAGCAAGAGAAGCTGCAATTGAATTTACTATAGAAAATTTAATCCAAGAAGAATTAGAAGATGGAATGGAAAAATGGTATCTAAATAATCAAAATGCTAGCGAAAATCAAGCTATAGCAAAATTTGCCGAACTAAATAAGAATAGGAGAAATTATTATAAAACTCTACTAAAAGAAGGAAATCTAGAAGACTTAGATAAAATATATCCCTACTTTATATCAGGTTCCTATAATTTGACCTACGAAGATATGTTTGTAGAAAAAACCCTGTCTTTAGAAAAGGCATCTCAAAATGAAAGTAACTTAGAGTTAATCGATGAAGTTGTAGATCAATATTTTACATGGCTAAAAACTCATGAAAAACAACTTCTAAAACTTGAGCCAGAAAAGCAAGTAATAATAAAAAGTAAGCTTTGGGATAGTATTTCAGAAATTTTTATAGCTAGGAATAGTATCTATGGCACGGTTGTAAAAAAAATAGAAAGAGAAATTTTGTTAGCAGTAAGAAATGGTAGACCAGTAATAATTGATGAGATAAATACAATTGCAATGCAAAATTTGATAGGACTTAATGATATATTACAAAGTAAATTCGGATCTAGAGCTTATGTTACAGGCATTGGCACTGTCAAAATAAATAGGGGTTTTGGTTTAATCGGCACAGGCAATTTATCAACAGACCTAGTAAGTTATGAAGGAACCAATGAATTAAATCCGGCTTTTAAATCCCGTTTCTTAACTATAGAATATAATTATGTTAATCAAAATACTGTTGGTTCATTAAAAAATCAGCAAAATCCTCAAGATAATGAACTATTTAGGATTATGTTGGTAAGACTTTTAGATAATAAAGGCAATTTACAAATTCCAACACCGAGAAGGACTTTAGAAGAAATCTTTAGACTAGCTCAATTATCTAAAGTAAGCCAAGAAGTTTTTATGGGTAAGTGGGTTAAAAACGGAGAAGAAAATTCGTCGGAAGAAACTCCTGAACTTAAGGAACCAGTTCTATCATTAAGAAATATTCTAAGAATTTTAGATAATTGGAATTTAGGCGAGGAAAAAGATTTGAGTCTAGCGTTATGGGACGGTTTTATAAGTTCAATAACCAATCCAAAAGACCAGGCCTATATACTATCCCAAGCGGTGAGATTTGGGTTTTTTAGAGAATCAGGGGGTTGGAATATTAAGAATGAAAATCTTGGAAAAGTTGTTTTAGAATACGAAGATATAAGGACTAGACCTTACCAATATACACGTGGCGAAATTGAAAGTCTAAGCTATCTAGACATAATTAAAATCATATTTGGACCAGCACCAAAAAGAAAAAACCCTCCAGATTTTTTAAAAGACTATGCTGGGGAAGAAAATAAAATTTCTCTAGAAGAATATCAGCAGCTTGACCAAAGATTAAATCAGTTAGAGCACTCAAAATATCTCTTAGATTATTTAAAAGATATGGAAAATAATAGAAAATGAAATTTTCAGAAAATATAGATAAATATGAGGAAAGTATAAGAAAGCTAAGGGAAGATTTAAACCAAACTCTAGAAAAAGGTCAGCTTGATGAAAATTTTGAGGAAAAATTATTAGAATTAGAGAAATTAGAAAGTAAAATTCTAAAAGAGCTATTGCCACACTATAGACAACTTGTACCGGAGATTTATCCAACAAAAATAGATGAAATAGCTGTCAAAGCTAGCGGGACTTATAAATTAAGTACTTATCTTAAGAGTTACTTATGTATAGATCAAAATATATTTATACTAGCAAGCGCTGATCAAAAAGTGCAATTTATGAGAATTTCTGAAGATAATTATAAAATAGAATTAAGTCAGCCTATCAAAAATTTTAACAAGTTGATAGTATATATGTCTGCTCTTAGCTTAGATAAAATTTTGCTATTTGCTGTTACAGGGGATATTTTTGTGTTTCAATCAAATGATTTCGCAGGTGTTTTTGAAAATATTAAAAATTTGAAAAAAAATAAGTTAGGAAAAATTAATCAAGGTTTTGAAAATGTTATAAAAATAGAAGAAAATAAATTTTTGTGTCAAATAGAGGCAAACGAATTTTTAGTATTAGAAATTGATCCTATAAATTTAAGATTTGAGATAAAAAAACGTATAGACTTTTCAAAAACAGTTCAAGAAGTTAACTCTTTAGCTAAAATTAATGATTCATACCTTGGCTTAGTAAGCAACCGCGGTGAACTTATTTTGGCGAAATATAAGGAAGATAAGCTAATAATTGATAAAAAAATAAAAAACATAGATAGTCCAATAAAGTATTTGACCAGTCTAGAAAACGAAAATTTTAAAAAAAATATTTGTCTAGGTATAGGAGATAAGAAAAATTTCTTCCTATATGACTTAGATTGCGAAAAAATACTTAATTTAGAAAATCAAAATTTTAAGGGCAATATCTATAATATTGAAAGTATAAAGGGCAGTGCTTTAGTTTTGACTGATGATTTTTATCTGTACTTACTAGAAGAAAATAAGGGTAAATGGACCTTATATCAAGAATTCAGCACTTCTGATAGCTATTATGTAAATGTAATAGCTTTAAGTTCTTCAAATTACTTAACTATAGATTTAAATGGTAATTTTCAGATTTTAAAAATAGATAGACTAGATTCCATTGAAAAGCTCAGAAATATTGATCTTATTAGCCATAGGAGATTATGATGTTTGATATAGATAGAAATGCTCTTAATGAAGAAAAATTAATAAAGGAAGCGGAAGAAAATCTAGATATATTTTTAGAAGGTCATAGGCAAGCACTCACTACTTTTACAAGAGAACCAAGCCTCAGATATATTGGCTCTAAAAATTTGGAAAAATTTGTATTAAAAGCAAAGGAAAATATCTTGTACCTCCCTCTATCTAGTTTTTTAAAAGCTGACTTAGATAATAATGAGATTTTATGGCACATATATTATGAATTAGCCCTCTATCCAGACTGGATAAAAAATGCTAATTATTATTTAAATAGGGAAGTGACTTGGAAGGCAGAAATTGATGAAATTACTTATTATATCTATAAAAAAACAAATCAAATTGAGTCCAAATTTGATACAAAGATATTATCTAAGTCCATATATACATTTTTAAATAAGGAACTGATAAAACAAATAAACCTAGACCAAGACATAACAAAAAGGGATCCATTAATCAAAGCTTTTATCTATCCCGCTTTCAAAAAGTATTGGTTAAAAGAAGTTGATTCAATGGGAACTAAAGAGAGTAGTGATGATAGCGAGAAATTTTTTGAAGAAAGTGATGAACAAACAGCCAAAGATAAATTGGAATCTACTAGAAAGGATGTGGAGGAAAGTCTAAAAGAAATTATAGATCAAGAAAATACCAAGGCATCTTCTACAGAAGATTCTATTGAAGAAAAAATGGAAATTTATGACATAAGTAGAGAAGAACTTGACTTATATAATTATTATGTAAACCAAACAAAAGCCCAAAGAGAAGTAATGAAAGATTTTTGGAAAAAGCTTATCGGTTCTTACAAAAAAGAAGTAAATATCAAAAAGAATAGACAAGCAAAAGGAAAGCTAAATGTAAATGACCTTATCTATAGCTATCCGGATTTTATTGAGGCAGAGCAAAAAGGAAACTATAAAGAACTTAAAATATTTGACAAAAATTTCCTAGAGGCTCAAAATAATTTGTTGCCAAATAAAATAGAGATTTCTTTTCTAATAGATAATTCAGGCTCTATGGATAAAGAAAAGATAGATGCAACTAGAAAAACCTTGGCAGCAACCCTTTTATCTATATCTGATTTTAATCGTTACCTACAAATAGAGGCTCAAAAAACTAATCAAAAAATAGATTTAGTAACCGAAACGTGGTTTTTTGGTCAAAATCACTATAAAGTAAAAAACTTTGAAGATGTAAAAGACTTGGAAAAAAGCAAAATCATATCTTCTATTACAAAAGTAGATGGCAACTTAGGTACGACAAATTATGCTTCTTGCCTTAGAGAAATATATAAAGGAATTAACTCTAAACAAAAGTCACAAATCAAAAACAAAGAAGAATATAAGATAATATTTGAAGTAACTGACGGGGCATCAACATTTCCTGGCGCAACCAAAGATATAGTAAAAAAACTCATAGAAACAGATGTAGAAATATTTGCAATTCAAATCGGAAAAATCAGCAAGATTGATACAAAAACCTTTAATTATATATGGGATAATAACTTCAAGTACCCTCATGGTTTAATCCTAGCTGATAATATTGAAAAACTAACAGGCGAACTCCTTAATTTAGTAAAAAGAAATCTAGAATCTATATTCCAAGTTAGCTAAGAGAATAACAAGGTTAAATAATTTGTCTGTATTGAGCCTGTATAAGTTTCTTAATTTAGAAGCTATCTAATAAATTTAAATGAAATAGATATTGACAAGAATTTTAGCTTAATCTTATTTTTCATTTTTTTTAATTAGCCTAGTATACTGAAGGTGTGTTAAAGAAATATCTAATAGTGGCATTATCGCATAAAGAAGTTTTTAAAAGCTTTTCAAAACGGTGTAAAAAAAGAAAAAATGACTTTTTTAAATCCACCATCCATTTCATGAAAGGCGTAAATTTCTTTAAAGCTACTCCCAGGCTTGTATTTATCTTCATCGTTCTTAGAAAATTCTCGATCTAAAAAAGGAGTTTAATATCCATTTATTAGGTTGTAATAATTTGCTTGTGATAAAATATTTTTGGCAAATCTGGTATATAAATTCCCAAACCTGTGAAAGAGAGTATTTAAATTTGGTTATATAAGTTTTAAACGGTTTACTTATATACAGCTAATAAAAAAGCCCGGCTACGCATAGCAAGGGCTTGCAGAAATAAAATTTGTATGCATGAAAACTATAAGTATATCTAGTGTGGTTTATAATTAATCAATTGGTGGAGATATTTCCACATACGAGGCTTTTAAAAAATTTCAAAATTTATCCATACTGACCACTCAAGCCACATAGAGGCTATAGTATTACTGACAAGAAAATAAGATGATAGGTTATAAAACTGTTGAAGCAGGTGGCTTTTAGGATCTCTAAGGAAATCTTAAAAGCCTAAATTTGCTTTTAATTCTACTTGGAAGAACAATAAAAATTATTTTAAGAGATAAATAAAAACACATTGACAATCTTCTATATGAATTGTATAATTTTATTATAAAAGACAAAGGAGGTTTACATGAAGCATAAATATATAGAGATATCA
>CABTXP010000016.1 GCA_902488815.1 uncultured Eubacteriales bacterium
AGACATGGGAGTTACAAGAAGCTCCGATGACGAATTTGACTTAATAGGTGCAGGAGACCAAGGTATGATGTTCGGCTATGCAACAGACGAAAGCGAAAACTATATGCCCCTACCTATAGACCTTGCTCACAAGCTTGCAATTGAACTTGCAAGACTTAGAAAGGACAATGTCCTTGACTATCTTCGCCCGGACGGCAAGACTCAAGTGAGTATGGAATACGTGGACGGCGTTGCAAAGAGAATTGACACAATAGTAGTTTCCACACAACACGACGAAGATGTTTCCGTTAAAGAAATTGCAGCGGACTTAAAGAAAGAATTAATTCTTCCCACAGTGGGAGAGATGATGGATGAAGAGACAAAAATTTTAGTCAATCCTACAGGCAGATTTGTATACGGCGGCCCTGCAGTAGACGTAGGACTTACAGGACGTAAACTTATTGTCGATACTTACGGCGGATTTTCACGTCACGGCGGCGGAGCTTTCTCCGGAAAAGACCCGACAAAGGTAGACCGTTCAGCATCCTACTATGCAAGATACATGGCAAAGAACGTTGTAGCTGCAGGCTTGGCAAAGAAGTGTGAAATCGGACTTGCCTATGCAATCGGCGTTGCAAGACCTGTTTCAATCTATGTAGACACTTTCGGCACGGGAGTTATTGCAGACAACGCCATTGAAGAAATTTTGGACAAAGTATTTGACCCGAGACCTGCCGCAATTATTAAAAACTTGGACCTTAGAAGACCGATTTACAAACAAGTTGCATCCTACGGACACTTCGGCAGATATGACCTTGATCTTCCTTGGGAAAAATTGGATAAAGTTAAAGAACTTAAAAAGCAAATGTAAAAAGAATGCCTTCGGGCATTTTTTTTATGCCCTTAATCGGTCCATGTGATAAACTCTTCATTGGAGGATATATGATTGAAGTAAAAGGATTGCTTGAAAAAATAATTTTTTACAACGAAGAGAACGGCTACACGGTTTTAAAATTAAATACTGAAGACGGGGACCTTACCTGTACGGGAAATGCCATGTCCATAAAGGAAGGCAGAGAGTACAAGATGAAGGGCGACTTTACCTATCATCAAAAGTACGGAGAGCAGTTTTCTTTTACGGAAATAGAAGAAGTTTTGCCGACTGAATCGGACGGCATCATCGCCTACCTTTCAAGCGGCAACATTCCCTTTATAGGCACAAAGACGGCTGAAAAAATCGTAGAAAAATTTAAAGAGGACACTCTTAAAATTATTGACGAAAATCCCAAAAGACTACTTGAGATAGAAGGCATCGGGCCGAAAAAATTGGAAAAAATAAAAGAGGCCTTTAGAGAACAAAGTGAATTAAGATCTCTATTTATATACCTGTCAAAGTTTGACATATCTCAAAAAGAAGCGACGAAAATTTACAGAGCCTACGGGCAAAGTGCCGTAGAAATTGTAAGGACCAATCCATACAAGCTTGGGGAAGACATAAGAGGCTTCGGATTTAAGAGAGCGGATGAGCTTGCAAGAGTTGTAGGCATAAGAGAGGACTCTGACCTTCGCATTAACTCGGCGATAAAGTATGTCTTAAAACTTGCGACCTACGAAGGTCACACCTATCTTCCCGAGAAGGAATTAATTCACGAGGCAAAGAAGTTTTTAAACTGCGACGAGGAAAAAATTGAAAAATCTCTCTCCCGACTTATGTTTGACCAAGAGATATACATAAAGGTCTACAGGGATCACAAAAATGTTTACTTTACTTCAATGTATCGCAGCGAAAATTTTTCCGCCGGAAAACTCATAACCCTTTTAAGAGGAAATCCCATTGAAATAAACAGAGATGAATTAAACGACGAGATTGACGACTTGGAAAGTAAGTATCACAAGTTCGGCGAAAAGCAAAGACTTGCAATTATAAATTCCGTGGCAAATAAAGTCTCACTAATCACGGGAGGCCCCGGCACGGGAAAGACCACGACTTTAAAGGCCATAATCGAAATATTTGAAAACATGGACAAAAAAGTTGTCCTTGCAGCTCCCACAGGTCGTGCGGCAAAGCGCATGGAAGAAAGCACAAAGCGCAAGGCAAGAACCATTCACAAGCTCCTTGACATCCACTCCGACTCCTACTTTGAAGATGTGGAGGAAGTGGAAGCCGATGTTGTAATAGTGGACGAATTTTCCATGGTGGACTTAAATCTTTTCAACATTTTGCTCCAGGCACTAAAGCCCGGCACCACTCTCATTATGGTTGGAGACAAGGACCAACTCCCAAGTGTGGGAGCAGGTAACGTCCTTGCAGACATAATATCTTCAGACCTTGTTCCAATGGTAAACCTTGACGAAGTATTCAGACAGGAAAAAGAATCTCTCATCATCACCAATGCCCATTTAATAAATCAGGGCAAGATGCCAATAGTAAACGGCAGCGGTTCCGACTTTTTTTTAATAAGAGAAAATTCCATGGAAGAAATTGCAAATAAAATCGTGGACCTTGTAAAGAACAGACTCCCCAACTACTACGGAGTTAATCCCGTTACAGACATTCAAGTCCTAAGTCCTGTCAAAAAGACAATGGTTGGAGTAAATAATTTAAACAAACTTTTGCAAGAAGCTTTAAATAAAAATAAAGAAAAAATTGAAGTGTCAAAGGGCGTATTTAAAAAAGGGGACCGTGTAATGCAAATGAAGAACAACTACAACATGGAGTACGAAATTGAACACACGGGCAATTTTGAAAAAGGCGTCTTTAACGGCGACACAGGCTTTGTAGAAGAAGTAAATGAAGACGAAAAATATGTCGTGGTGAGATTTGACGAAAATAAACATGCCACCTATGAATACAAGGACTTGGAAGAGCTATCCCTAAGCTATGCCACGACAATTCACAAGTCACAGGGGAGTGAATACCCGGTAGTGGTAATTCCCATGACCTTTTTCCCGCCCATACTTGCAAACAGAAACTTAATTTACACAGGCGTCACAAGGGCGAGCAAGCTTGTAGTCCTTGTGGGATCAGAAATGTATTTGCAAAAGATGATTGAGAACAACAAGAGCCAAAAGAGATACTCTTCACTTGATGAAAGTATTAGAGAAGGAGCGAAAAAGTTTGATTTTTTCAAAAAATAGTTGTTACCTTTGTGGCAAGGAAGGGGAATTAAAGTACAATCTCTGCCCCGACTGCATAGAATTTTTGGAAGAGTTTAGAGAATTGAAAAATCTTCACCTAAATTACTTAGATGAAGTCTATGTGGCATTTGAGTACAAGGGCGTGGTAAAGGACATGATTATCTCCTTTAAATTTAAAGACGACCTTTATCTTAAAAAGGGATTTGGTGAAATACTTTCTGAAATTATTTTGAAAAACAATTTGCAAGATGGAGTCATTGCCTTTGTGCCAATGGAAAGAGGAGAGTACAACAAGAGAGGCTACAACCAGAGTGAAATTTTGGCAAAGGAAGTTTCAAAATCCACAGGTATGGAAATGACGGGCCTTTTAAAGAAAATAAAAAAGACCAAGAGACAGGTGGGCCTTGGCTACGAAGAGAGACAGGAAAATTTAAGAGGCGCCTACGAATTTAAAGGGGATTTAACAGGTAGGGACGTTGTCTTAATTGACGACATACTCACCACCGGCGCCACGGGAGATGAGTGTGCAAAGACTTTAAAAGAAAAGGGAGCCTCGAAAGTCTCCCTAATTGTTTTGGCATCACTTGCCTTTTATTAAAGTTTCAAAATAACTGTGCTCCAAGTCCATGTCATAGTGTTTGGAGTAGAAGTAAGCGTTTAGTTCTCCTCCCAAGAGAATAATTGTATTCATCAAAAACAGCCACACCAAGAATATCGCCATACTTGCAAGGGATCCGTAGGTGACGGAGTAGCTGCTTAAGTTATTTGCATAGTATGAGAAGAGCAAACTTGCCAAAATTACAAACAAAGTTGAGAACACGGTTCCCGGTAAAAACAATTTAATCGGGACCGTTTTTTTATTGTCTAAATTCGGCGCCAAGTAGTAGAGCAAAAAGAAAACCACCGCCATGTATACCAAGGGAAAGAAGATGGAGTTTACTGCTTCAAAAAATATTCTTATGGCCTCGTACTCATTTACAAAGGTGTAGATTAAATCCTCAAGTCTTTGACCGAAGACTGTAAACATAGTCAGAAAAACTATGAGTACAATCATTGCCACGGTTAAAAATATTGAGATAACGGAGGCTTTAAAATAATTTCTCCTCCTTGTGACGCTGTATGCCACGTTAATATTAACTACCAGTGAAGCTAAACCTCTTGATGCAGGCCAAAGACCTAAGATGATTGAGATAATCAATAGTGAAGTGGTACTTGTAGCTTCAATGTTTGAAATAAAGTCTGTAAAAATACTTTGGATCTCAACGGGGAGAGTGTTAAAAAATTCCGGCACGGAAAAGTATTTGTGCAAGTTTATTTTCGCCGCAATATTTACAAATGCAATTAAAAAAGGAAAGATACTTAGGACAAAGTAGTACACGGAAGAGGACGCCAAGGTCGTCACTCTGTGGTAAACAAATCTGTATGTCATAGCATCTATCAAATTTATAAACTTGTTGTCTTTATGTTTGTTAAAAAATTTTTCTAAACCCATGCATCAATATTAACACGGCTATAATTAAAATGCCATAATGGTTAAAGCTTAGGCTCTTATGGTAAAATATTAAAGAGGTGATATTATGGAATACAATATTTTAGTTTGTGACGACGAAGAGGACATATTAAGAGCCATCACTATATATTTGGAAGCTGAAGGATACCATGTGTTTACTGCCAAAGACGGCTACGAGGCACTTGAAGTCATAGACAAAGAGGACATTCATTTGGGACTTATTGACTTAATGATGCCGAAGATGGACGGAATTTCCACAATATTAAAAATCAGAGAGAAAAATAACATACCTTTAATAATACTGTCGGCAAAAAGTGAAATCACCGACAAAATAATCGGACTTAACGTGGGGGCGGACGACTACATAACAAAGCCCTTTAACGCCATCGAGCTTACGGCGAGAGTGGCATCCATGCTTAGAAGATATACATCCCTTGGCAGCGCCGACATAGAAAAAGACGTAATCAAAGTAGGAAGAATTGAAATAAGAGACAAGTCCAAGGAAGTATATGTAGACGGAGAGAGCGTAAACCTCACGCCTTACGAATACAAAATCCTCCATCTCCTTCTAAAAAACAAGGGCAAGGTGTATTCTTCAAAGGAAATTTACGAAAATGTATGGGAAGAAGAAGCTCACGACGTGAAAAAAATTATTTCGGTACACATATCACACCTTAGAGACAAGGTGGAGATAAACCCGAAGAAGCCGGATGTAATAAAGAGTATTTACGGAATGGGGTACAAGGCGGAAGACATTTAGAGGTATAAATGGATAGACTGAGAGAAAATATTAGAGAGTATTTTGGAAACTTCTACTGTGAAAATTTACTCCTAATATTTTTAATTTTAAAGATAATATTAAAAACTACATACACCTCGGTCCTAATACCCTTTGTTATGGTAATAATCATAAGAGGAGCCTACGGCAACTTTAAAAAGATATCCTTTGTAAAGCTTTTATTGGAAGACGCGGGATTTTTGTCCGCTCTATTGGCCTTTATAAATGTTGTCCTTATAATATTTGGATTTTTGTATGAGAATATATTTTATCTTTTGCTTGTAAGGGCAATATTTGAAATTGAAAGTTTTGCCATTCAGGACAGAATAATAAGAGAAGGCTTTGAATCCATAAGAGAAGGAAGGGGCCTTGGAGAAATATCGGACCTTGCAAGACCTGAGACTGTGAGAAATTTAAAGGGCCTTGTCCTTTTTGACAAGACCTTTGAAGAATCTTTGCGAGAAAAAATTGAAAACGAGAGAATAAAGACGGAGTTTATTACCAACATAACTCACGACATTAAGACACCCCTTACGTCTATCATCAACTACACGGACATATTGGCAAAAAAAGAAGAGATGGACGAAGAAGCCAAGGCATACATTAAGATACTTGGCAGAAACTCACAGCGCATGAAGGACTTAATAGTGGACATGCTTGAAGCATCAAAGGCGGCAAGCAGAAACGTAAAGGTAGAGAAGAACTTTATCGAATTTAACGAATTGTTTTTGCAAATCTACGGAGACTTTGACGATCAATTTGTGAAAAAATCCTTGGAGCTAAAATACAACTCAGATGAAGAAAATATATACATGTATACCGACGGCAATATATTGTCCCGAATAGTGCAAAACCTGCTTTCCAACATTAACAAGTATGCAAGAGAAGGCACAAATGTGGAAGTAGATGTTAAGTCTAAGGAAGACCTTACAATTAAAATCTCAAACATTTCAAATAGAAAATTTGACGAGAAAGACGTAATACTTGAAGACGCCTTTGTAAAATTTGACAAGAGCAGAAACACAAACGGATCGGGTCTTGGACTTTACATTACCAAAAACTTGGTAGAGCTATTAGGGGGCAAGTTTAACATTCATTTAAAAGACGACATATTTACAGCGGAAGTGACAATAAAAAAATAACATATTTATAATAGAAAGTTTGGAGAGATAGATGAAAGATTTAGATATAATTTTCGGAGAACTGAAAGAAGGAATTTTGATTTGCGACAAGGATTCAAAAATTTCATATTGTAATAAAAGTTATTTGAATTTCATAGGCAAATCTATGGATGAAGTCCGAGGAAAATATCTAAGAGACGTTAGACCCGGCGCGCAGCAACCTGAAGTTATAAAAAATGGAAAGCCTGTTTTCGGCGCTCTTCGCAAAGAAGAAGGCGAAGAATACTTTGTAAACATGTATCCCATGTTTGATAAAGGTGAAGTAGTCGGGGGCATATCTGTCGTAACATTTTTAAAAAATGCAAATACTATCAAAGAAGGAATTGAAGAAGTAGAGAGAAGACAGAGATACCTGGACAGAAGGATCAGAGAGACCAACGGCGCTTACTACACCTTTGACGACATAATTTCCATATCCCCAAGCTCAATAGAAACAAAAAATATAGCAAAGAAAATTGCCAAAAGGGACGTAGACGTTTTAATAGAAGGAGAGAGCGGAACAGGCAAGGAACTTTATGCTCAATCCATACACAACGAATCGCCAAGAGGCTCAAACCCATTTATAGCCGTAAACTGCTCCACATTTCCGAAGGACATACTTGAATCGGAGCTCTTCGGTTATGAAGAAGGCACATTTACCGGAGCATTAAAAGGCGGCAAAATCGGACTATTTGAATCGGCAAATCACGGCACGATTTTCTTAGACGAAATATCGGAAATGGACATGGCACTTCAAGCCAAACTTCTCCGTGTGCTTCAAGAGAAAAAAATCAGAAGAGTAGGCGGGAGAGAAGAGATACCCATAGACGTGCGAATAATAAGTGCATGTAACGTAAGCCTAAAGGACTATATCAAAGAAGGAAAGTTCAGAGAAGACTTATACTACAGAATTGCGGTAATACCCATTACAATTTTGCCCTTGAGAGAGAGAAAAGAAGATATAGCACCACTTACAGAACACTTTATAAAGAGACTTAATATAAGGCTAAAGAAAAACTTTACACTTACAGCCGGAGCGAAAAACCTCTTGTACTCATATAATTGGCCGGGGAACATTAGAGAGCTTAAAAATGTAACGGAGTTTTCGGCTGTAATGACACAGGACGAAGTCTTAGATGAATATAACTTCCCTCCGCGAATTATCGACTCAAAATATTTAAGCGACGAAAGACCCGTAACCTTGGACCAAAGGACGAAGGAGTTTGAAAAGAAGGAGATAGAGAGAACCCTTAGAAACTTTCCCGACACGGTTGAGGGCAAGAAAAAAGCTGCAAAAGCCTTGGGCATATCCCTTGCAACACTTTATAACAAATTGAATTTCTAAAAAAATAGAAAACACTTATATTTGTTTCAAAAATTTTAGAAACTTTTAAAGCTTTTATTTTTACAACCTTTCAAAAATATTTTAATAAAACTTAAGACGATATCAGAAAAATTTTTCCGAATATTTAGAAATTAAATGTTCGGATTTTTTTTATTTCCTGTATTTCATCTCATTTTATAATTGGCACGCAACTTGCTTTATATATTTACAGAACAATTTAAGGAGGAATATATGAGTTTAGCACTTATAGGTCTGTTAACTATAGTTGTAATGTTAGCATTAATAATGACCAAAAAACTTTCAACTCTCATTGCTTTAATATTAGTTCCTATTGTGGGATACTTTGCGGCAAAGGGACTTAATTTAATAACTGTGGAGGATGTAAAATTAGGTTCACTAATTACAACCGGTTTAAAAAACATAGCACCCACAGGAGTAATGTTTATCTTCGCAATTTTATTCTTCGGAATACTTACCGATGCGGGAACTTTTGATCCCATTATCGACAAGACATTAAAAATTGTAGGAAATGACCCGGTAAAGATTTGTGTAGGAACCGTAATTCTTGCATCACTTGTTCACCTTGACGGATCAGGAGCTGTAACTTTCTTAATTACAATACCTGCAATGCTTCCTTTATATGAATCGTTAGGTATGAAGAAGACGGTTCTTGCAACTTGTACTGCACTTGGAGCAGGTACAATGAACATGCTTCCATGGGGAGGACCGACACTTCGTGCAATATCCGCACTTGAGTCATCAACGCAAGATATTTTTATTCCCATGATACCGTCATTGGTTGCAGGCTTAATCTTTATTATACTTGTTGCAATTTACTTAGGTAAAAAAGAAAAAGCAAGACTTGCAAGAGAAAATGTTCAATCAAAGGAAGTTGTTACCGATGCGGAAAAAGCTGTTAAAGCTGAAGAAGAAGCTTTAAAGAGACCTAAACTATTCGCTGTAAATATTATCTTAATATTGGCGGCAGTAGTTACCATGGTTACAAACACATTGCCGCCGGCTGTAGTATTTATGATTGCAACTGCAATTACAATGATACTTAACTATCCGGACCCGGCTATGCAAAGAAAAGTAATCGACAAGCACGCACCTTCAGCACTGATGATGGTAAGTATGCTTTTTGCGGCTGGATCATTTACAGGAATTGTAAAGGGATCAGGTATGTTAGATGCAATGGCTGCAGCTTTAGTAAATTTAGTACCTGCATCACTTGGAACAAAGTTACCTTTAATAACAGGTATATTCTCAATGCCGTTATCATTTGTATTTGACCCTGACTCATACTACTTCGGAGTACTGCCTGTAATATCAACGGCGGCAGGATCATTTGGCGTTGCACCTGAAATGGTAGCAAGAGCATCAATCATCGGACAAATGACTACAGGTTTCCCTGTGAGTCCTCTAACAGGAGCTACATTCCTACTTACAGGACTGGCAGGTATTGACCTTGCAGAACATCAAAAATCGACAGTACCTTACGCATTTATGACAACAATAGTAATGTTAATTGTAGGGATTGTATTTGGCGCCATAGCGCTATAAAGGAGGAAAAATGAAGAAAATCAGAATAGGCAGCGGGGCCGGTTATGCCGGTGACAGAGTTGAACCTGCTGTAGAATTAATGGAAAAAGGCAACCTTGATTATATAATCTTCGAGTGCCTTGCTGAAAGAACTATTGCAATAGGCCAAATGGACAAGTTAAAGGACCCTAAAAAAGGTTATAACCAACTTCTTGAACACAGAATGGAAAAAATTCTTCCATTGGTTAAGAAGAACAATATAAAAGTTATAACCAACATGGGAGCTGCAAATCCTGTGGAAGCGGCTAACGTCACTGCAAAAATTGCCAAGGATTTGGGAGTTCAAGGCATTAAAATCGCCTATGTGACAGGAGATGACATTTCATCTGAAATTTCAAAATACTACGACAAGGACATCTTGGAGTTTGACATGAAGTTAGGGGACATGAAGGACCAATTTATTTCCGCTAACGTGTATTTAGGCAGCGAAGGTATTTTGGAAGCGTTGAAAAACGGAGCCGACATTGTAATTACAGGAAGAGTTTCAGACCCGGCACTTACAATTGCGCCTTTAATGTATGAATTCGGTTGGATTTTGGAAAATAATCCGAAGGAACTTGGACAAGCAACTCTTGCAGGACACTTGTTGGAGTGCGGCGGACAAGCGACAGGCGGATACTATGCAGACCCGGGATACAAAGATGTAAAGGACCTTGCAAGACTTGGTTTCCCAATTGTAGAAATTGACGAATCAGGCGAGTTCTTCGTGACAAAGGTGGAAGAGGCGGGCGGACTTGTAACTCCCGACACTTTAAAGGAACAAATGATTTATGAAATTCACGATCCTTCAAAGTATATGACACCTGATGTTAATGCGGATTTTTCAAAAGTTGAATTTGAAGAAATAGGCAAAGACAAGGTAAAGGTATCTCATGCAAATTCACACAATAAGCCTGAGACATACAAGGTAAGCGTAGGTTACAAGGACTGCTTTATCGGCGAAGGGGAAATCTCCTACGGCGGCAGAAATGCTATTGAGCGTGCAAAGCTTGCAGCTGATGTTGTACTTGAGAGACTGAAGATTGTAGGTTGCCAATATGATGAGATAAAAGTAGAGTACATCGGATTTAACTCCTTGTACGGCGATACAATTTCATCACAATATGCACCTGAAATTTTCCCTGAAATAAGACTTAGAATTGCTGCAAGAACTTCAGACAGAAAAAATGCGGCAATGATTGGAAATGAAGTTGAAGCACTTTACACCAACGGACCTGCAGGAGGCGGCGGAGCAACTAAAAAAGTTTCGGACATTGTGTCGATTTGCTCCATTTTCGTTCCGAGAGATGCAGTAAACATTGAAGTGGATTATTTGGAGGTATAAGGATATGAGATTAAAAGACATTGCTCACTCAAGAACAGGTGACAAGGGAGATATCTCCAACATATCTCTAATTGCATACAAGAGTGAAGACTATAAAATTTTAAAAGAAAAAGTGACAGCTGAAGTGGTAAAAGAATACTTTAAAGACATTTGCCACGGAGAAGTAAAGAGATACGAAATAGACTCCATTGGAGCGCTAAACTTTGTATTGGACAAAACATTAGGCGGCGGAGTAACAAGATCACTGTCTCTTGACAAGCACGGCAAGAGCCTTTCAATGGCACTATTGGAAATGGAAATATAATATAATTAAAGCCATACTCATAAAGGGTATGGCTTTTGTAATGCAATCATTATTTATTATTTAGATAAATGTATCAGCTATTAAAAGTCGTCAAGGGAGCCGTCGTCTTCAAGCATGGCAAGTAAGAGAAGGTCATCTAAAAGGCTGTCGTCATCTTCAGGCTCATCATAGTCCTCATAATTTTCCTCTTCACTCTCATCTGCTCTATAATCGTTATACTCCTCTTCATCATAGTCATCAAATTCATCTTCATCTTCAATTCCTCTACTGCGATGAGGACTTCCCAAAAAAAGACTTTCTTTTTCATATTCAAATATGTATCTTTCCTCCAAGGCGTTTGTAGCATAGGCATCGTATCTCCGGCACAACTCGTCATAGACCAAGATGTTAATTTTTATCTTGCCTTTCTCATCAAACAAGTCTTTGTATTGAAAGTCTTTTATTATTGTGCCGTCAGCTCTTTTAAGACCTTGTGAGTCGACATAAATCATATTTAAATTTAAACTTCCATCATCCCTAAAGGTTTCAAAATCGTCATCTATATAATCCATAGCTACCTCCTGTGTATTTATCTTATTATTACCGTTATTTTATAATTATATGCGGAGTATCTCAAGGCCTTGCCAGGGAAGTATATTTTTATTTTTAATGCATTAATTACCATAATGTAAACTTTAAAATTGTATTTTTTTGCGTGTAAAAACAAAAAAAAGTTGTATGAAAAATTGTACATTATTTAAAAATGCTTACGTTTTCCTCTGTTTATCAGGGGAGAACAGCCGAAAAAATTGTATTTATAATTTTGATATTATTTATCATATTATTTAATTTTTAAAGCGAACACCCGATTTGTGGCAAAAATTGTAAATTGAAATTATATTTGAACATAAAAATAAACTGTATTTCTTTGACAATAATACATTGTTGTGGTACTTTTAAGTATATATGATGTACAAATTTTTATGGGACAATGGCAAACATTTTTTCGACCGAAATCCTGTGATTATTTATACTAATTGTATAAGTTTAAGTAGTAGGATTAATGCAAATTAGTTCGGTTTAGGAGGGTGATATTTTGAGTAAGATATTAAAACCGGCAGAAATTCTGGATGCTACGTCTGACATCGGTGTTGGCAAGGCTAACACTAAGCCTATTAATCAATTTATATTGGCAATTCTTGCAGGTGCTTTTATTGCATTTGCGGCACAAGGATCTAATATGGCGGTAGTTAATTTGTTGGCCAAAAAAGAAACTTTCGGATTAGGTAAGTTAGTGCAAGGTTTGGTATTTACACCGGGACTTATTTTTGTGCTTATAGCCGGTGCTGAACTATTCACAGGCAACATGCTTATGTTTGTTGCAAGGTTTGATAGGAAAATTACTGCGGGACAATTGTTCAAAACTTTATTAATTGTGTACATAGGTAACTTGGTAGGTTCACTATTAATTGTTTGGCTTGTAAGTATTTCCGGTCAATGGGGATCAGCTGCCAATGAATTAGGTGCCAGAACAATTTTAATTGCAAACGGCAAGGTCAACTTATCTTTTACCAAGGCATTTGCTTTAGGTATTTTGTGTAACTGGCTTGTATGCTTAGGTGTTTGGATGTCTTTCGGAGCAGACTCACAAGTGGGCAAGATGCTAAGTGCCTTCTTCCCGATAATGCTCTTTGTTACATCAGGATTTGAACATAGTGTTGCAAACATGTATTACATCCCTGCAGGTATTGTAGCTAAATCCAATCCGGACTTTGTTGCAGCTACAGGACTTGAGTTAGACAAGTTAGCAAACTTAACTTGGTCGGGATTTATTACAAACAACTTAATCCCCGTTACATTAGGCAATATGGTAGGCGGAATTTTATTCGTCGCATTGGCTTATTGGATTGTTTATAGAAAGAAAAGTGCATAATAAATATTAAAAATTGGAGGCAGTTATGGCGGAACAAAAATTTGAACAAGAAAAGCTTGATGAATATTACACATTTCTTGATCAATTAATTGAAAAAGGTGAAAAAGGAACTAATATTAAGATCCTTCAAAAAATTCAAGGGACCTTCGGTTACATACCTGAGGAGATCCTTTATGAAACGGCAAAAAGGACAGGAGTTCCTGCTTCAACCTTATATGGTGCGGCAACATTTTATCACCAATTTTCATTTCAACCTAAGGGAAAACACGAAATTCAACTTTGTTTAGGTACAGCCTGTTATGTAAAAGGTGCGGGAGCAGTACTTGCAGAGCTTGAAAAAGTGCTTGGTATAGAAGCGGGCGAAATTACAAAAGACGGTAACTTCTCAATAGATACTACTCGTTGTGTCGGTGCATGCGGTTTGGCACCTGTTATGTCTATTAACGGTAAAATTTATGGCAAAATGACTCCGGATAAATTACATGAAGTAATTGACAGCATTAAGGAGGGCGATCATGAATAAACAACAATTAAAAGAATTAAAATACAAAAGATTTAAAGAAATCGGCTTCAGATATGACAAGCAAACAGGATACACTTTGGATGAAGGCTTAAGTAAAGACGGTAAAATTCACGTTATGGTCTGTGCCGGAACAGGATGCCAAGCTTCAGAATCTTTGACTATAAAACAAAGACTTTACGACCAAGTTGAAAAGTTAGGACTTCAAGACAAGGTTGAAATTCATCAAACAGGCTGCTTCGGACTTTGCGAAGTAGGACCGAATATTGAAATTTATCCTCAAGGTATTTTCTACTGCGGAGTACATTTGGAAGATGTTGATGAAATTGTTGAAAGTCACTTTAAAAACGGCAAAATCGTTGAGAGACTTTTATACTCGGAATCAAAATCTGAAGAAAAAGACGGCGAATTTGTTCCTGCAGACGACGTAAGTTTTTACAAGAGACAAGTAAGACTTGCCCTTAGAAATTGCGGTAAAATTGACCCGGAAAATATTGACGACTACATAGCAGTGGGAGGATATGAAGCTTTGGAAAAAGCTTTGACCATGACTCCTGAAGAAGTAATCAAAGTTGTTTCCGACTCAGGCTTAAGAGGCAGAGGCGGTGCGGGATTCCCTACAGGTAAAAAATGGGAATTCACAAGAGCGGCAAAGGGCAACAAAAAATACGTCGTATGTAACGCCGACGAAGGTGACCCGGGTGCATTTATGGACAGATCCATACTTGAAGGAGACCCGAACACTGTATTGGAAGCAATGGCAATAGCTGCATATGCTGTAGGAGCAGATGAAGGATTTATATACATAAGAGCTGAATATCCTATAGCTGTAAAGAGACTTAGCATTGCAATTGAAGAAGCTGAAGCAAAGGGACTTTTAGGTGAAAACATATTAGGTACCGGCTTTAACTTTAAAGTAACATTAAGACTTGGTGCCGGAGCTTTCGTATGCGGCGAAGAAACGGCGCTTATAGAATCAATAGAAGGACATAGAGGTATACCTCGTAACAAACCTCCGTTCCCGGCAAACAGCGGTGTATGGAACAAACCTACTTTAATCAACAACGTAGAAACTTACGCCAACATTTGCCAAATTATAATGAAGGGCGCTGACTGGTTCAGATCAATAGGTACTGAAAAGAGCCCGGGAACAAAAGTATTCTCTCTTGGCGGAAAAATTTTACACGGCGGACTTATTGAAGTTCCAATGGGAATGACCTTTAGAGAAATAGTTTATGATATAGGCGGCGGAGTGCCAAACGGCAAGAAGCTTAAAGCTATTCAAACAGGTGGACCTTCAGGAGGATGTATACCTGAAGAATACCTTGACACTCCAATTGAATATGAGACACTTACAGCACTTGGATCAATGATGGGTTCAGGCGGAATGATAGTAATCGACGAAGACACTTGTATCGTCGACTTGGCAAAATTCTACATGGACTTCTTAATTGACGAATCCTGCGGTAAATGTACTCCATGTCGTGAGGGTACAACAAGACTTTATGAAATTCTCGACAGAATTACAAAGGGCGAAGGCAAAATGTCAGACATTAAAGGTTTGCAAGACTTAGGCGAACTTCTAACAGACGCTGCACTTTGCGGACTTGGTAAGACAGCTGCCAACCCGGTACTTTCCACAATGAGATATTTCATGGACGAATATGAAGAACACATTAAAGAAAAACACTGCAGAGCCGGACAATGTAAGGAACTTACTCAATACTTTATCGGCGAAAACTGCATCGGTTGCGGTAAATGTAAGAGAGAATGTCCTGTTGGTTGTATAGAAGGAAAGCCGAAAGAACGCCACGAAATTAATCAAGACAAATGTATTAAGTGCGGCACTTGCCTCAAGGCTTGCCCGCTTAAACCTAAGGCTGTAGTATTACGTTAGGAGGAGTCATGACTTTAGTTAATTTAGTAATTGACGGAAAGCAAGTTAAAGCTTGTGAAGGTTCCAGCGTACTTGAAGCTGCTACACAAGCCGGTATAGAAATTCCTGCACTATGTACAGATCCCAACTTGGAAGTTGTAGCTTCCTGTAGACTTTGCATGGTGGAAGTAGAAGGATCGCCGAAGCCTGAGACATCCTGCACAATCAAAGTAAGAGAAGGCATGGTTGTAAATACTCAAACACCCAGGGTTAGAAAAATAAGAAAACAACTTATTCAACTTCTCTTAGACAGCCATCCCAATGACTGCTTGACTTGTGACAAGGCAGGTAAATGTCTGTTACAAAAATACGCATATGACTATGATTGCTTATTTAGAGAGCACGGCGGCAAGAAGAGAAAATATGAAAAAGACGATTCAAGTCCATATATTATAAAAGACGACGAAAAATGTATTCTGTGCGGTAAATGTGTAAGAGCATGTAACCAAATTGAAGAAAGACGAGTACTTACTTTGGCCAACAGAGGATACAAGACAAGAGTGGCACTTGATTGGGGCAAGCATTTTGACGAATCAACTTGCGTATCCTGCAACAGATGTGTGGCGGTATGCCCCGTAGGTGCATTGACAGACAGAAGATCCCATAAGAAGGGAAGATTCTGGCAAACAGAGAGAAAGACAGTTAAGTGTACTGTATGTGAATACGGCTGTACATATGACGTAATTTCAAAAGACGGCAAGAACATAGCTGTAGAAGCAAACAGGCCTGATAACGGAAGACCTTTGTGCTTAAAGGGCAGAATGACAACAGAAATGTTGTACCTGGATAATCCTGACACGCCATACAAGAAAGAACCTGACCACTTTGAAGAATGTACTTGGGCTCATGTTACGGGACTTGAAGGTGTTACTGAAAAGTTGAAACACTTAGATAAGGAGTAAATATGAATGTCTATATTGATGACAAACTATATGAAGTAAATGAAAACAAAACGGTACTTGAACTGTGTCGTGAAAATAATATAAACATTCCAACCCTTTGCTATGACGAAAGGTTAAAACCTTATGGGGGATGTAGACTTTGTATAGTTGAAGTGGAAGGTATGAAGGGACCTGTTTCCTCATGTACTACGGAAGTTCATGACGGAATGAAGATTCACACCCATACCGAAAAAATTATAAAGCAAAGAAGACAAATTTTAGATTTGTTATATTCAAATCACCCGCGTGAATGCTTACAATGTAACAAATCCGGAAGATGTAAACTTCAAGACTATTGCTATGAATACGGAGTAGAAACGGGTTCATACGAAGGTGCGGAATCAAAGCCCAGCTATGACCTTTCAAGTCCCTTCTTTAAATACGACTCAAGAAAGTGTATTAAGTGCGGACTATGTGTCAGAACTTGCCAAGAACTTCAAGGTGAAGCGGCAATAAGCTTTAAGAAGAGAGGCTTTAACACACTTATAGGAGCACCCTTTGACAGCGGATTCGGACATTCGGACTGTGTATCCTGCGGTAACTGTGTATCGGTATGCCCCACAGGCGCACTTCAACCGAAGATTAAAAAGCAAGACCCTGAATTCAGATACTGGGAAACAAAGAAGACGAGAACAACTTGCTCATACTGTGGAGTAGGTTGCCAAATAGACTTGGTTACCAAGGGCAATGAAGTAGTAGATGTACTGCCTGCAAAGGCAATACCCAATGACGGACTTCTTTGTGTAAAAGGTAAATTCGGATACAAATTTATAAACAACCCTGACAGATTAAAGACACCTTTAATCAAAAAGGACGGCAAATTTGTAGAGGCAACTTGGGACGAAGCCTATGCTTTAATCAAAGAAAAATTTGACGAAAACATGGCTAAAAACGGTCCTCAATCCTTTGCCGGATTCTCATCTGCAAGAACTTCAAATGAAGAAAACTACTTGTTCCAAAAATTTGTAAGAACAGTATTTAAGACAAACAACGTTGACCACTGCGCAAGACTTTGCCACGCATCTACAGTAGCTGGCCTTGCAAACACATTGGGCAGCGGTGCCATGACCAACTCAATAGCGGAAGTTGCAGATGCCGATGCATTCTTTGTAATCGGATCAAATACAACTGAAACTCACCCGGTTATAGGCACAAAGATTAGAAAGAGAGTTAGAGAAGGCGGAGCAAAACTTGTAGTTGCCGACCCGAGAGAAATCCAACTTGCAAAGATGGCTGACGTATATCTTCAAATAAAGCCCGGCACAAACGTTGCTATTATGAACGGCATGATGCACGTAATACTTGAAGAAAACTTGCAAGACGACAAATTTATTGAAGAACGTACAGAAAACTTTGAAGAACTGAGAGAAGTGCTTAAAAAATATACTCCCGAATATGTTGCGGAAATTTGCGGCGTAAAGGCTGAAGACATAGTTAAAGCAGCAAGGATTTATGCTACAGCTGACAAGGCATCAATATTCTACTCCATGGGTGTTACACAACACTCCACAGGTACAAACGGAGTTATGAGTACATCAAACCTTGCCATGATGACAGGTCACATGGGCAGAGAATCATGTGGCGTTAACCCTCTACGTGGACAAAATAACGTACAAGGCGCCTGCGACATGGGAGCTTTACCGACAGACTACACAGGATACCAAAAAGTATTCCAACCTGCAGTTAGAGAAAAAATGTCCAAAGCTTGGGGTACACAAGTACCTGAAGAAAAGGGCAAGACTATAGTTGAAATTCTAAACGGAGCTTATGATGGATCAATTAAGTTCCTATACATCATGGGTGAAAACCCGATGATTTCCGACCCGGATATTAACCATACTGAAAAAGCTTTAAAGAACTTGGACTTCTTTGTAGCTCAAGATATATTCTTAACTGAAACCGCTCAACTTGCAGATGTAGTACTTCCTGCAGCATCCTTTGCTGAAAAGGACGGAACATTTACAAACACTGAACGTAGAGTTTTAAGAGTTAGAAAAGCTATTGATTGCGTTGGACAAGCAAAGCCCGACTGGCAAATCATAATGGAACTTTCAACCCTATTGGGACATGAAGAACACTATGACAGTCCTGCAGACATAATGGACGAAATAGCATCCGTAACACCTTCTTACGGCGGTATGTCTTATGACAGACTTGAACAAGAAGGCGGACTTCAATGGCCATGTCCGAACAAAGACCATCCGGGTACAAAATTCCTACACAAGGATGTAATGGCAAGAGGCAAGGGATTGTTTATGGCAATAGACTATGTACCTAGCAAGGAATTACCTGATGAAGAATACCCGATAGTACTTACTACAGGACGTATTTTGTACCACTATCACACAAGAACAATGTCCGGCAAAGTACCCGGCCTAAATCAAATAGTCGCAAACTCATACATGGAAATCAATCCGAAAACAGCAGCCGATTACGGTATCAGCAACGGCGAACTTGTACAAGTATCCTCAAGAAGAGGAAGTGTACAGTCAAGAGCAAGGGTTACAGATAAGATTGACGAAGGCGTAATCTTTATGCCATTCCACTTTGCAGACGGACCTGCAAACAAACTTACCAACCCGGTACTTGACCCGACGGCAAAAATACCAGAACTAAAAGTAGCTGCCGTATCAATAAATAAGGTAGAGGGGGCATGTAATGTATAGTGCAGGAAGTATAATCAGATATGCCATGGAAATGGAACTTCAAGGACACAATTTTTATAAAGAAAATAGTGAAAAAACCGAGAATCCGATGACAAAAGATATTCTTACAAAACTTGCAAAGACGGAATTAGATCACTATGAGTATCTTAAAAGTCTTTTAAAAGAATACGAAGACACAAAAGCAGTAAGTGGAAAAATTCCTCTTCCGGAAGAAGAAGATGTAATTTTCCAACACAGAAAAGAAGCTGAAAAGCTTGATGCTGCAATTGAACAATCAATGATTCCCGACATGAATGTTCTTAGAATGGCATACTTAATCGAAGAAGATTTTCAACAATACTATGAAAACATGGCAAATAAAGTCGACGATCCTAAGTTAAAAGAAATTTTGCTAAAATTCTCAGATTGGGAAGCTGGACACGCAAAACTTTTCAGAGGAGAATACCAAAAGAGAATGGACATATACATGAACATGTCCTGGGGCGGTTGATTAATAATTAATGGTTAAACTAAGTACGGCAATTATTCTTGCAGGAGGCAAGAGTAGTCGAATGGGATTTAGTAAAGAGTTCATGAATTTTAACGGACGACCTTTAATGGATCAGCTTATAGAACAACTAAGTGAGTCTTTTGAAGACATTATAGTTGTAAGTAAGCATCCTGAACTGTATACAAATAAAGAAAATGTAACCACGACCTTTGATATATTCGAAGGTCGTGGCCCTTTAGGGGGTTTACATGCGGGCCTTGCAATTTGCAAAAGCGACTTCGCATATCTTTTGGCATGTGACATGCCCTATGTAAACAAAAAATACATCGACTATTTGAAGGACAATGTGGCAGAGAACATGGAGGCTCTTGTGGCAAAGTCAGGGGAGCAGATAGAACCCTTTAACGGCTTTTACAACGTAAATCTCTTTGACAAAATTGAAAAGGCTCTGTTAAATCGCGAAAATTCCATGAACGGATTTATAAGAAAGCTTGACAAGGTAAAGTATATTGACATGGATATTGTCAAAAAATTTTCCGAAGATCTGAATATTTTTATTAACATTAATACAAGGGAGCGCCTAATGGAATTACAACACAGGGACAAATTTGACGATGCCTACAGTGTAGGTATAAGGAGAATAAAAAATGGAAACATAGAAGATGTTCCCGACATGGTTATAAATGAATGCCCCCTAACACTACATGTTAATAATAAAGATGTCTTTAATTTTTTGGCGACACCTCATTCCATAGAATACCTGGCTATAGGACACCTCTTTGTAAACAGATACATAGACAGGTGCGCGGACATTAAGTCCTTTAAAATCGACAAGGAAAACTTGGACGTATATGTTGAGACCGTGTCTTGCGACAGGGGAGGAGATGCCAAGGCGGACTATAAGGCCTTGGAATTAAATTCGGACGCTGTGGAGAACAAGGATCACTACTTGGACGGCAAAACTATTTGTGACATGTCAATAAAGTTTGAAAATATGTCCGGACTTTTTGCAAAGACGGGAGGAGCACACTCCTGTGCAATAATTGAGGGAGAGTCCTTTATAGCTTTTGAAGAAGATGTGTCTCGCAACAACTGTGTAGATAAAATGATCGGCAGAATATTAAAAGACGACATAGACATGTCTCACAAAATTCTCATGACCTCGTGCAGAATTTCAGGAGAGATTATGTCAAAGATTGTAAGGGCGGGTATTAACTCAGTAGTGAGTGTGGCGGCAGTTACATCTCTTGCAGTGGAGCTGGCTCAAAAATATAATGTGACACTACTTGGATTTACAAGAGGCAACAGATTTAATATTTATACCAATAAAGACAAAGTAAAATAGGCAGCCAAAGCTGCCATTTTTTTGTGCTCATTTAAATTTTGTTGAGTGCTGAAAATAATGTTGATGTCACTACACGTTGTTGTAGAGAAATTATCCTTCAACAATTTCAACAGGATCTCCTTCTCTTATGAAGCCTCCCTTTTCAACTGTGGCAAAAATTCCTTCTTTGGGCATGACGCACTTGCCCACTTGAGCTTTAATGGCACAGTCGGAATGACATTCCTTGCCGATTTGTGTTACCTTTAAGACCACGTCACCGACCTTGAGGACGGTGCCTATGGGCAGCTCATAGAGGACAATGCCTTCCGTAGTAATGTTCTCTGCAAAGTCTCCGGGCTTTAATTCAGGTATGGTCTTTCTCATTTTGTCAATGCTCTCCTGTGCCAGAAGACTTACTTGTCTGTGCCAATCTCCACCGTGTCCGTCATCTTTAAGACCGAAGTGCTCTATGAAGAGTCCTTCACCTATGGGAGTTTTAACTACACCCTTTACTTTTGAAATATTTATTGAAACAACTTTAGCCATTTAACCACCTCATTAGATATTGTTCTTAATTATGTGCTATTATTATTATAGGTTATAGATGAAATTTAATAAAGATACAGGTGAATTATGAGTATGGATTTATTAAAAGTTAAGCCTTTAAAGGATGCAATTGAAATTTGCAAGGATATAATGGAAGGCCTTAACTTTAAAAGAGAAATAGATTTAAATATAGAAGAAGCCTTGGGATATTTTTTGGCAGAAGATATTGTTGCGAAGGAAGACTTGCCGACCTTTAGAAGAAGTACAATGGACGGCTTTGCAATATGCAGCAAATCAAGCTTGGGAGCATCGGAAGGCATACCGACGATACTTAATTTTGCGGAAGTTATTCCCATGGGTTGCGAGCCGAAGATTGCAATAAGCGAAAACCAAGCCAGCCAAATTTTTACAGGGGGCATGCTTCCCAAAGGCGCCGACGCAGTTGTGCCTATTGAGTATGCAGAATATGTGGGTGAAAAATTAATCGCCATCTACAAGCCGGTTAATCCTCTCCAATATGTGATAGACATTGGAGACGACTGTAAAAAGGGAGATGTCTTTTACAAAAAAGGGAAGAGAATAACTCCCGAGGTCATAGCAATGTGTGCCAACTTAGGCTACAGAAAGATAAGAGTATATGAAAAGCTGAAGGTGAGAATTGTCTCTACGGGAGATGAAATTCTACCTCCCGATGCAAAGATACCTTTCGGCAAAATAAGAGATGTAAATACTTATTCCATTCACGGCCTTTGTGAAAAGGCGGGACTGAGTGTTGTAGATACCGTCCACGTAAAGGACGTAAAGGAAGAGATTGCTCGTCAACTCACGGCTAATGACATAGACATTGTAATAATAAGCGGCTCCAGTTCAAAGGGGAACAAGGACTTTGTCCCAACGGTAGTGGAAGAAAATTTTAAGCCGGGACTTTTAATTCACGGCATTGCCATTAAGCCGGGCAAGCCTACAAGCTTTTCAAGTGACGGGAAAAAAATAGTCTTGGGACTGCCGGGACATTCGGTAAGTGCCTATACAGTCTTTAGAGCTTTTTTTGAAAGAGCTTTAAATAAATTTTACGGCGAAGAGGATAGTTTTTCTTTCCCCGCAACACTTACGAGAAACACTCCCTCTGCACCGGGCATGACAAAGGTACAGTATGTGAGATTTAAAAGAGAAGAGGGCAAGTTTTTTGCCGAACCTGTCTTTGCGGCGTCGGGAAATATTTCCCTTTTAATGAAAGCTGAAGGATTTTTTGTAATTGGAGAAGATGAAGAAGGAAAGGAGAAAGGGGAGACCCTTTGGTGTGAACTTTTATGAGAAATATATTTTTAAAGACCAGGTCACTTGAAGAAGTACATGAATTAATTGAAGAAGAATTTAAAGACTTTTACAATAATGTAGAAATAGAAGAAATAGATGTGAGAAAGGCTCTTAACCGTGTGGCTGCAGAGGAAATTTATTCTATTTACAGCTCCCCGTCATTTCACTCCTGTGCCATGGACGGAGTAATGGTTGAGAGCAAGAAGACCGCAGCTGCAAGAGAGCACATGCCTCTCACACTTACAAAAGAGGACTACATGTATTGCGACACCGGGGATCCTTTGTTAAAGCCATACGACGCAGTAATAATGATTGAAAACATAGTGGAAGAAGGGGACAACATTACAATTCAAGCCCCGGTTCACTCATGGGAAAATGTGAGACCAATAGGCGAAGACATAATCGAAAAAGATTTAATCTTCCCTCAATTTCACAAGTTCAGACCCATCGACCTTTCCATAATGCTTTCGGCGGGACTTAAAAAAGTAAAGGTAATAAAAAGGCCTAAGCTTGCCATTATTCCCACGGGAGATGAAATTGTCTCAGGAAGCGAAGGCTTAAAAGTGGGCGAAATAATTGAGTCCAACTCCGCAATGTTTGTGGCAATGGCGGAAGAAATGGGAGCGGAAGCGGAAGTTCTGCCAATAGTTAAAGACGACAGAGAACTTTTAAAGGCAACAGTCAAAGAAGCCATGGAAAAATACGACATGGTTGTAATGAATGCCGGATCAAGTGCAGGTCGTGACGACTACACCGCATCAATTGCCGAGGACTTGGGCAAACTTTTGGCACACGGCATTTCAATAAGACCGGGAAAGCCTGCAGTTATTGCATCAATAGGTGGCAAGCCCTTTATAGGCGTGCCGGGCTATCCTGTCTCAGGGCACATTGTATTTCAAGAAGTAATTGAAACTATTTTGGAACACAAGATGCATCTTAAAAAGAAAGAAGTTACAGTTGTGGAGGGAGAGCTTACAAGACCCGCCGTTTCGTCACTTAAAAATACGGAGTATGTCCGCGTGAAAGTGGGAAAGATAAAGGACAAACTTTTCTTCACACCTATGGACAGAGGTGCGGGAAGCTCCTATTCACTGTCTCAAAGTGACGGCTATTTAATCATAGACAAAAATTCCGAAGGCCATGTAAAAGGCGAAAGAGTTTCAGTAAGACTTCACGACTATGTGAGCCCAAGTGATTTTGACAAGAGAATTGTAAGTATAGGATCCCACGATATGGTCCTTGATATAATAAACGACCTATTCGCAAAGGAAGGATCGGAGTACTCCCTACTTTCATCTCACGTAGGTTCCTTCTCGGGACTTCAGGCACTCTTAAGCGACAATTGCCACATTGCACCTTCCCATCTTTTGGGCAAGGACGGCAAGTACAACAACGAAGCCGTATCAATGCTATTCAAGGGCGAGGAAATGGCAATGATAAATGTTGTGGGAAGAAGACAGGGCTTTATTGTAGAAAAGGGAAATCCTAAAAACATAAAGACAATTGAAGATTTAAAAAATTTAAAAATGGTAAACAGACAAAGAGGAGCAGGTACGAGAGTCCTTTTCGATTACTTACTTGAGAAAGCGGGTATAGAAGGTAGGGGCATAGAAGGCTATGACCACGAAGTGACCACTCACTTGGCTGCAGCACTTGCCGTTAAAAACGGGGACGTGGACTTTGCAGTGGGAGTGGAGTCCGCTGCCGTTAAAATGGATTTGGACTTTATATACTTGGCAGATGAAGACTATGAATTTGTCTTAAAGAGAGAAACTTTGGACCAAGAGCCTATAAAGGAATTAATTGAAATGCTTCGCTCCGATTTGTTTAAAAAGACTGTAGATGCTTTGGGCGGATACAACACATTAAATAGCGGAGAAGTAAGGTACTATGAAGGATAGCTTTCAAAGAGAAATAAATTATCTAAGGGTTTCGGTAACGGACATGTGTAACTTCAGATGCAGTTACTGTATGCCCAAGGAGGGCATTGAGGCGAAGAGCCGAAGCGAAATACTTTCCTTGGAAGAACTTTACCACGTCATTCACACCTTTGTGGAAAAAGGCGTTACAAAGGTAAGGCTTACGGGAGGAGAGCCTCTCCTTAGAAAAAATTTAATATTTCTCATAGAATCCGTTGCAAAAATTGAAAAAATAAATGACCTTGCCATGACAACCAACGGCTACTTGTTAAAAGAGTATGCCGAAAGTTTAAAAAAGGCGGGGCTCTCTCGGATAAACATGTCCCTTGACACATTAAATCGGGACAAATTTCAAAAGCTTGCCAACTTTGACGGATTTCCCAAGGTTTGGGAAGGCTTTGAAGCAGCCTTAGACGCGGGACTTAAAGTCAAAATAAATTCCGTCCTCATGAAGGGCATTAACGACGACGAAGTAAAAGACCTTGCAAGGCTTACGGAAAAATATCCCATAGACGTGAGATTTATTGAGCTTATGCCAATAGGTAGTACAAAAGAATTTGACAGAAGGAACTTTCTCTCCTGTGACTATGTACTTGAGACCCTTAATCTTGAAAAGATGGAAAAGGAAGACCCGCATTCCCCGGCGGAACTCTATAAACTCCCCGGAAGTATGGGAAGGGTAGGGCTTATAAGGCCCATGTCGCAACATTTTTGCCACGAGTGCAACAGAGTTCGCTTGACATCCGACGGAAAGATTAAGCCATGTTTGCACAGTGATGATATAATAGATGTGTTGGGGCCCTTGAGAAAGGGTGAAGACATAAGACCTTTTGTTGGCAAAGCGATTAATTTAAAGCCTGAGAGACACCATATACTTGAAGGGGAAACAATAAGAGAGTCGATGAATAGAATCGGAGGATAAATGACGGGACAATTTACTCACATGGACGAAAACAACAGAGGGCAAATGGTAGACGTTTCGCAAAAAAATGTTACTTTCAGAACTGCCGTGGCACGAGGCAGAATTCTTTTAAAAAAGGAAACTGTTGATGCCATAAAAGACTTAAAGATAAAAAAGGGAGATGTACTTGCCATAGCACAAGTTGCGGCAATACAGGGAGCAAAACAATGTTCCTCCATGATACCTATGGCGCACCCCTTAATGCTTACGTCTATTAAAGTAAACTTTGAATTTGAAGGCACATACCTTTACTGCCAAACAACGGTTACCTGCGACGGCAAGACAGGAGTTGAGATGGAAGCTCTCACGGGAGTTTCAGTCGGGCTTTTGACAGTCTACGACATGTGTAAGGCATTGGACAAATCCATGATAATAGATGACATAAAACTTATAAAAAAAACCGGTGGAAAGTCCGGAGATTTTGTGAGGGAAGAAAATGTTTAACTATGCAGTTATAGTGGCAAGTGATTCAAGATCATCAGGGGAAAACAAGGACCTTTGCATTGACAAAATAAAGTCTATGCTAAGCAAGTCCAAGTATGAATGTGTATACGAAAACATTGTGCCTGATGAGAAAGAAGTCCTTAAAGCTGAACTTATAAAACTTTCAGACGAAATGAAAGTAAATTTAATTATTACCTCCGGAGGCACGGGGCTTTCACCAAGAGATGTGACACCTGATGCCACTTTGGAAGTAATAGACAAGGAAGTGCCGGGCATTTCAATGGCAATGGCTTTGGCTTCAAAGGAAAAGACACCAATGTGGATGCTTTCAAGAGCCGCCGCAGGTATTAGAAAAGCCACACTTATTATTAATCTGCCGGGCAGCCCAAAGGCTGTGGCGGAATGTTTAGATGCTGTCTTACCGGGTCTGTATCACGGCCTGGAGATTATAAACGGTGTTGTAACCCAACACTAAATTAAAAACAAAAGAGAGGTAGCGGAAATGAAAATTAACAAGAAGATTATTGCTGTTCTTTTGGCTATGGTATTTGTTTTAACCGCATGCGGAAACAAAAACGAAGCTCCAAAAGAAGAAAACAAAGAAGAAGCTGCTAAAACAGAACAAAAAGCAGAAGAAAACAAGGGAGAAACAAAAACATTGAGATTAACAACAACTACAAGCGTTAACGACTCAGGTCTTATGGACTATTTGAGACAACCGCTTAAAGACGACACAGGAATAGAAATGGAAATTGTATCCAAGGGATCAGGTGCCGCAATTGAAGACGGTAGACAAGGCAATGCCGACGTTATCTTGGTTCACTCACCAAAGGCTGAAAAAGAATTTGTTGACGAAGGATTCGGCATGGACAGAATTTCTTTCATGCACAACTACTTTGTAATAGTAGGACCGGAAGATGACCCGGCAAAAATTGAAGGCCTATCAGCAGAAGATGCTTTCAAAGCTATTAAAGACACTAACTCGGTATTTGTATCCAGAGGAGACGAATCAGGTACACATAAAAAAGAATTGTCAATTTGGGAAGGCGCAGGTGTAAAACCTGAAGAACTTGAAGCCAACGAAAAATACAACGCATTGGGAGACGGCATGGGCGCAACTCTTAAGTTCGCAAGCGAAAACCAAGGTTATACTTTAACAGACCTTGCAACATTCTTATCAATGCAAACAGACCTTAAGTTAAAAGTTTTAGTAAATCAATCAGATTCACTAAAGAACACTTACTCAGTTATTCTAATCAATCCTGAAAAGGTTGAAGGAACAAACACTGAACTTGCTAAAGAATTCCAAGACTGGATGACAGGCGAAAAAGCTGCAGAATTAATTGACAAATACGGCTTAGAAGAATACGGCCAACAATTATTTATCAGCGGTGAATAATTAGGAGAAATTAATGAACGAAACTTTGAGCATAGTGCTCTTGACCTTAAAAATATGTTTTATTTCAACAATTTTATCTTCAATAATTGCAATTCCTTTGGGACTTACACTTGGGATAAATGAAAACAAAATAAGCAGATTTTTTAGACCTGTCTTTACGGCTTTTACAGGACTACCTCCTGTAATTGCCGGTATTGTGGTCTACCTTTTGTTCTCAAACAAAGGGATCTTCGGAGATCTTAAATGGCTGTACACAGCAAGGGTTATAGTCATTGCTCAAATGTTAATCGTCATACCTATAATAACGAGTCAAATATTTCCTGCAATAATGCCTATTAGAAGAGTGTACATCTTAAACTCCACGGGGCTTGGACTTTCAAAGTTTCAAATGGTTAGACAGCTGCCTCGCGAAATAAAGATGTCTATAATATCGGCAATGATTTCAGGCTTCGGCAGAGCCTTGGCTGAAGTCGGTGCCGTAATGATAGTAGGGGGAAATATCAGATTCAAAACCAGAGTTATGACCTCTGCCATAGTCCTTGAAAACAACAAGGGCAACTATGAGATGGCACTTAGGCTGGGACTTATATTGGTAGTCATTTCTCTTACAGTAAGTTTCTTGACGATGAAATTTTCAAAGGTGGCAAAGAATGATAGAACTTAAAAATATTGTTTGTAATCTAAAAGACAGAGAACTATTTGATATTAAAGAGTTCACATTTGGAAACGGTCATTCGTACTTGCTGAAAGGAGAGAACGGCTCAGGGAAGAGCACACTTCTCACTGCAATTATAGGCTACGGAGATATAGTAAAGGGAGATATAAAAAAGAATGGCAAGATAACATATCAGCCCCAAGAAATATATCTTTACAAAAAAACTCCTATAGACAACTTCAAGATTTCTCACGGCGACAAAAAGCTTCAAGAGGAACTGTCTTGTGAACTTGGCATCGCGGCACTTTTAAAAAAGTCTGTAGATGTACTGTCGGGAGGAGAGAGGCAGAAGGTGGCGTTTATAAGGTCAATATCATCTGCAAAGGATGTGTTGATATTAGACGAGCCTTTTTCACAAATGGACTTTGCGTCCAGGGATAAGGCACTTAAAATTGCCATAAATTGGCAAAAAAAAGAGCCGCACAGGACTCTCATTATAGTATCTCACGACGCCATTGACGAAGGACTCTTCCACCATGTCCTTACAATAGAGGACAAAACTCTTAAGAAAATATCATAAAACAAAAAGGATCGACACTAAGTCGATCTTTTTTTTGTAATCAAAACACTTTTAAATTTATAAACTCATTTAATGTGAAATTATTTCCCGTCACAACATTGTACAAAATTCTGTAGCTGTCGGCGGACATTTTGGCATTTGAGAAAAGACACAGTCCCATGTAGTCAATAATATCCGACAGAGTGTTCTCTCTCTTTAAAATTTGGGAAGTGCTCTTTACAATTTTTGCCTCGCAGGTCCTGCCGGCTTCCGACACATATTCGTTAAGCCTTGCGATTTCGTTTTCATCATTCAAAAGGCCTTTAATAAATTTTAATACTTCATCTCCATTATTCCAGTCCAAGTCGTAAGATGATTTGCCTGTCTCAACGGCCCAATTAATATAGTTTACAAGGCCTATTGAGTCAAGGCCCATGTCATTTGCAAGAGCGTTTGCTCTCTTGTTGTAAAGGTCTCTCTCAACATTTCCGAAATTCCAAAAGTATTTGTGATCTTGATAGTCCTTCTTTTTTGCAAGACCCTTCTTGCACATCACGGGACATGACCAGCACCCCGGGTTAACACCTTCGGCTAAAGCTTCTACAATTCGTCCTTCAAAGACTTCGTCTGAAATATCTCTTCCCAAGGAGTCGATTAAAGCTCCCAAAATATTTTTGTCCCCCTCAAAGTCCTTGTAATCCGTGAGAAGCCTTTCTTTCATCGCATCTCTGTCCACGTCCGCTGTAGGATTTGAAATTACGGTAAGAGCCTTTAAATTTTTCGAACCGAAAATTGCGCCGAAGGAATCTCTCCCCGCAGCAGTTGCTCCGTCGTTAATAAGACATGAGAGTAAAATTTTTCTCTCGCCTGCGGGGCCGATGTAGATAGAGGAGGAGTCCTTGCCGTACATACTCTTTAAAGATTTATTTACTTCCTCCGAGCCCTTGCCCCAAAGGTCCATTGCATCTTCAATTGTAATTTTTTTATCCTCAGACCTGCCGTCTATAACAACACGCACAGGCGAGTCGGCACTTCTGCGAATCAAAACTCCTTTAAAGCCTGAGTAAGCAAGCCTTCTGCCCCAAAGGCCGCCGGTATTTGAAACGGAAAGCTCTCCCGTCTTAAGGCTCTTTGCCAAAATATTGTAGCGACCGCCTGTGGCAATGTTTGAGCCTGTCATTGCGCCCGTTAAAAATAAAATCCCCTCGTCGCCCATGAGTTCTTCCACATTGTAGTCGTCAATTAAATCAAATGATTTATCATTTAAGTCAATGGAAATAATTTTTTTCGCAAAATTTTTCAACACAATCCCCTCTTTCGTTCTTTAATTTTTCCACATAGGACACAGCCTGTCAAATTCTAATTGCTGTGTAAAAAACAAAAAATTAAAATAAAACACAAATTAGGTATTGATTAATGACAGAGTGTCATTTATAATTCTACTTAAATGACACGGTGTCATCGGAGGAGTAAAAACGAAATAGAGAGGTTTAATATGGCGAGCGAAACTTTTTACAATTTAAGCGAGGGCAAAAAAGATAGAATAATAAATTCACTTAAAAAAACTTTTGCCAATAAAAGTATCTTTGAAGCAAGTGTCAAAGAAGTGGTGGAAGATTTAAACATAGCAAGGGGCAGCTTTTACCAATATTTTGAAGACTTGGAAGACGCCTACTTTATGATATTGGACATGGAGACGGTGGACATACATCGGTTGTTTCAAAATATTTTAAAAGATAACGACTTTGACCTGTTTAAGTCCTTAGACATATATGGAAGGGAACTTGGCACAATACTTTTTGAAGAGGAGAACTATTCCATCTATCGAAACAGATTTCTCCATTGGACATGTGAGCTTGAAGGGAAAGATCGGAAGAGCACACGTCTGA
>CABTXP010000017.1 GCA_902488815.1 uncultured Eubacteriales bacterium
CAATTATATTTAATTAAAAAAATTTAAAAATATTATTTCACCGGAAAAGACGGATTAATGCCGTTTTTAAAGAATAAGATTTTGAATTTAATCATAAAAATTTTTATTAGAGATAAATTTTTATGAATGTTTATCATCACAAAAAAACTTAAATGGGCGAGTGTATAATAATTTTTCGGACGATTCTATCGAGGCTATGTATTTGACACTGATTAGGATGTGTGATATTATACACGTGTTGTATAGTTTAAAAAATATTTGCTGTGCAAATTTTTTTAGAAATAAATAAAACGTTTCCAAAAACTATAGGAGGTGGTGTTTTGGCTTTTTTCAAAAAGAAGCAGAAATCCGGAAAGAACAAAGGATCGCATGGGTTTGAAACGAAAAAGGAAGAAGTAAAGCCTATCGAGTCTGAAAAAATTGAGTCGAAACCTGAGGAAAAAGTAATAAAAAGTAATGAAAACAAAAAGCCTCAAGGAAGTAACGAAGCTCAAAAAAAGGGTGAGGTAGAAAACAAAAACCTTAAGGAAGAATTAGTTGAAGGAAAAGGAAATATTGGAGGGACAAGAATGTATAGACCGACAGAAGAACTAGAAGCGTTAAGACGTAAATTTAGAGATTTTGCTGAAACAGAAATCAGACCTAACGCTTTTACTTGGGATCAAAATGACGAATTCCCTGATCACATCGCTAAGCAAATGGGCGAAATGGGAATGTTGGGACAACCATGGCCAAAGAAATACGGCGGACAAGGCAACGGCGCTATAGGATACATCTTAGCTGTTGAAGAAATGGCAAGAGTAGACGGTGGCTGCGGTGTTACAGTATCAGCGCATACATCATTGGGATCATGGCCAATTTACGCATTTGGTACTGAAGAACAAAAGATGAAATACTTAGTTCCACTTGCAAAAGGAGAAAAGTTAGGTTCATACGGCTTGACTGAACCTGAAGCAGGATCAGATGCCAGCGGTACACAAACAACAGCTGTACTTGAAGGCGACCACTATATTTTAAACGGAAATAAAATATTTATTACTAATGCACCGAAATCAGATATTTACACTGTATTTGCAGTAACTACTCCCGGAATCGGAACACACGGAATTTCCGCATTCATCGTAGAAAAAGGATGGGAAGGATTTACATTCGGCGATCCCTATGACAAATTAGGTATCAGATCATCTTCAACTGCAGAACTTATTTTCAATAACGTAAAAGTTCCGAAAGAAAACTTACTAGGCCAAGAAGGACAAGGATTTAGAATCGCAATGCAAACACTTGACGGCGGACGTATCGGAATCGCAGCTCAAGCACTCGGTATTGCACAAGGCGCTTATGAAGCAGCTCTTAAATATTCAAAAGAAAGAATCCAATTCGGTAGACCGATAGCTCAACAACAAGCAATCGCGTTTAAACTTGCAGACATGGCAACAAAGATTAGAGCGGCAAGACTTATGGTTTACTCAGCAGCATCACTTGAAGACGAAGGCGAAAAATTCGGTATGGAAGCTGCAATGGCAAAGATGTACGCATCAGACATAGCTCTTGAAGTAGTAAACGATGCACTCCAAATCCACGGTGGTAACGGATTTATCAAAGGTATGGACGTAGAAAGATTCTACAGAGACGCTAAGATTACTACAATCTACGAAGGTACAAACGAAATTCAAAGAGTGGTTGTAGCTTCTAACATTATCGGCAGAATGCCGAAACGTGGCGGATCGAAAGGCGGCGGAGCAGCTGCAGCAGCTAAAAAAGCAGGCCCGATTACCGGCGACAGAAAGAGACAAATGATTGACGCGGAAGATCCCGCTCAAGCAGTTAAAACATTAGTTGAAGCTCTAAAGAAAGATGGATACGACTTCACAGTTGGACAAGATATAGATACACCTATTTCAGACGCTGAAAGAGTAGTTTCAATAGGTAAAGGTATCGGCAGCGCAGATAACTTAAAACTTGCACAAGACGTAGCAAAAGCAGCAGGGGCAGCTTTAGGAAGCTCAAGACCGGTAGCTGAATCAATGAAGTTATTACCGCTACAAAGATACGTTGGTATGTCAGGACAAAAATTCAAAGGCAACCTATACATTGCACTTGGTATTTCAGGAGCAACACAACACTTAAAGGGTATTAAAGATGCTGCAACAATAGTAGCAATTAACAAAAACGCAGGAGCACCTATATTCAAGAACGCTGACTATGGTATAGTAGGAGACATTATTGAAATTATGCCGCTACTTGCAAAAGAATTAGGCCTTGGCGAAAAGAAACCTGCACCGCCGATGAAGAAAGTTAGAAGAAGCAAACCCAGAAAATTAGCACCGAACTACGGCGTTTATGTATGCAAGGGTTGTGGATACGAATACGATCCTAACGTTGGCGATCCGGAAGGCGAAATCGATCCGGGTACAGAATTCGAAAGACTACCTGACACTTGGGTATGCCCGAACTGCCAAGAAGAAAAGAGTAATTTTGTTGAAGCTGACTTCACAGCTGACAGAAAATAGTTGATAGTTTAAGGAGGAAGAAATGTACACTTACAGAAAAGTTACCGATGATATATATTGGATAGGCGGAAACGACAAGAGATTGCATTTGTTTGAAAATATATTCCCAATTGAAAGAGGAGTTTCATACAACGCATATTTACTTGATGACGGCGAAGTAACTGTAGCTATCGACACAGTTGACTGGGCAGCATGCAGAACTTATTTACAACAAATGGAAGCATTATTGGACGGAAGAAAGTTGGATTACCTATTAATCCATCACTTAGAACCCGACCATGGCGCATCAATCGAAGAAGTTGTTTTGAGATACCCTGATGTAAAAATCGTATGCTCAGAACAAGGCTTTGACATGATGAGACAATTCCAATACAAAATTAAAGATGAAAATCTTGAAGTTGTTAAAGAAGGTGACACTAAGAAATTCGGCAAACACACATTTGCATTCTTGGAAGCACCGATGATTCACTGGCCTGAAGTAATAGTATCCTTAGACTTAACATCAGGATGCCTATTCTCAGCAGACGCATTCGGATCATTCGGAGCACTTGACGGAAAATTATTTAACGACGAAGTTAACTTCGACAGAGATTGGTTAGACGATGCAAGAAGATATTACACAAATATCGTAGGAAAATACGGACCGTTTACACAAGACTTACTAAAGAAAGCGGCACCACTTTTAGATAAAGTTAAATTTATCTGCCCGCTACACGGACCGGTTTGGAGAAATGACTTCGGATACTTCATCGACAAGTATGACAAGTGGTCAAAATACGAACCTGAAGAAGAAGGCGTTGTAATAGCATACGCATCAATGTACGGACACACAGAATACGCAGCACAATGCTTGGCATCTGAACTTTGCGAAAAAGGCATGACAAACGTTGTAATGCACGATGTATCCAACACAGACGTATCATTTATAATCTCAGATATATTCAAGTATTCACACATAGTACTTGCATCAGTAACATACAACCTTCAAATTTATCCAAAGATGAAGGACTTGCTACACGACATGCAAGCACTGAACGTACAAAACAGAACCGTTGGAATTATGGAAAACGGAACTTGGGCTTGTACAGTAGGAGACTTAATGGAAGAATATATCAACGAAGAATTAAAGTTAGTTGACGTATTAGGCGACAGAGTAACAATGAACTCTTCACTAAGCATTGCAAGTAAGGGAGACATGGATTCATTGGCAGACGGAATTATCCAATCAATGAAAGACATAAGAGAACTTAAAGCAAAGAAAAACGCATAACAAATAAAATAAAAGAGCCCATATGGGCTCTTTTTTTATGCCTGAAAACAAGAACATATTACACAACTGATTTGATATGAGTTTGCGTTGCTTATACTATGATTAATTGATCTTCAGAAAATAATTCAATTAAAAAAAAGACTGTCATAGACAGTCTGGAGCTATGGGTGGGAATCGAACCCACAACCTGCGCGTTACGAGTGCGCTGCTCTGCCATTGAGCCACCATAGCACATGACCTGTTAGGGTCTCTCTCTCACTTCAATTACACGTCCCAAATATATGAAGTCATTAGCTTTGTCTAAAACAATTGGAGCTTCAGTGGCGTGAATAAAGATATGTATCTTTGACTTGGTGATATATTTTCTCATTAAGATTTTACCTTTTATATAAAATATTCCGACGGTATTATTTTTCAACTCATCAGGCAGGCAAATCAAAATTTGTTCTTTAGGCTCTTCTATTTTATATGCGAAGACGCCGTCCAAGTCGTCGTGGTCTTCAATAGTGACATACTCCATGGTTTGTTGAAGTCCGGAAAAAATATTGTCGTTCACGCAAGCTTCAACAATGGGAATTTTTCTTCTGTTTTCTTTAATAAAATCATCATTTCCAATTAAAAAATCACAGGGCACATTAAAAACTTTTGATATTTCCAAAAGTTTATCTAATGACGGCTCAGTACCTCTTGTCTCATATCCTGTTACCGTTGTTCTTGAAACGCCGATACTTTGCGCTAAATCTTCCTGTGTCATTTTATTTAATACTCTTAATTCTTTTATTCTTTGCGCGAATTTCATTTTTCCCTCAAGCCTTTACTAATTTGATATAATTATACTATAGCAATGAAAATTCGACAAATTTTTAGGAGGAAAAGTGAAAAAATATAGAGTAGTTTTAATACTTACAATCTTAATGATGGTTTTAGCAGGATGCGGACAAAAAGAAGGAAAAGCAGACGAAAAAGTTGTAGACAATAAGGATAAGTTAAATGTTGTGGTTACCATTTATCCTATATGTGATTTCACGCAAAAAATTGCAGGGGACACAGTTAACATCACTCAACTTATTCCTCTGGGATCTGAACCCCACGACTTTGAACCAAGTGCAGAAACTATTAAAAATATCGAAAATGCAGACTTACTTATAGTAGGCGGCGCAGGTATCGACTCTTGGATGGAAAAAGTTTTAGGTTCCATTAGCAATAAGGATTTGGTTTTAGTAGATGCTTCTTACGGTATAGATCTTTTAGATGAACACGGAAGTGTTATTCCTGCAAATGAATACAAACACCTCTTGGATTTCAGAAGCGAAGGGGACGGAGAGAACAGTGTAGTTGCAGATGCTCACTACTGGCTTGATCCTTTGCACAGCAAGGTAGCTGTATCAAATATTCTTGAAGGACTTAGTAAAATAAATCCTGATGCAAAGGAAGAGTACACAGCAAACGCTGAAGAAGTTAGCAATAAGTTGGACAGTATTGACAAGGATTACAGAGAAGCGTTAACTCCATATGCAGGAAGGACTATGATTGTTCCTCATATGGCATTTGGATATTTGTGTCATAACTATGGAATAAAACAAGTGGGCATTAAAGGATTTAACTCAGAGTCTGAACCGAGCGCCAAGACTATGGCTGAAATTGTAGATACAATGAAAGAACTTAACATTACTACTATTTTTACGGAAGAAGTAGCTGACAAGAAAGTTTCGGAAACTTTAGCCAATGAAGTTGGAGCTAAGACTGAAGTTTTAAGCCCAATTGAAACTTTAACTGAAGATGACGTTAAAAATAACGAAGACTACTTCACGATAATGGAAAGAAACATTAAAAATATTGTGGGAGCTTTTCAAAATTGACAACTCTTTTAAGTGTAAATAATTTATCTTTTGAATATGGAAAAGAAAAAGTTTTAGACGACGTCAGCTTCAGTTTAAATGAGGGAGATTACGCCATTTTTATCGGAGAAAACGGAGCGGGAAAGAGCACATTTTTAAAACTTTTATTGGGAATGTTAAAAGGTGAGGGAGAAATTAATTTTCCTGAAGAAAATCACAATATAGGCTACGTGCCTCAAATCGGCGTGGAATATAAGGCGGATTTTCCCATTACCTGCTTTGAACTTGTATCTCTTGCTCTCTATCCGGAGCTTAAAGGCTTAAAGATTTTAAATCCGGAACAAAAGAAGAGGGTAAAAGATGCCCTTTTTACCGTTCAAATGGGAGAGTATAAGGACAAGTTGTTCTTTGACCTTTCAGGAGGCCAAAGGCAGAGAGTTTTAATTGCAAAGGCATTGGTTTCAAAGCCTAAGCTTTTAATTTTAGACGAGCCGACAAACGGTTTGGACGATAAAATGAAGTCACAGCTGTATGAACTTTTATCGCATTTAAACAAATTACACGGCATTACAATTTTACTTGTGACTCACGATATTAACTACGCCAAAAATTTTGAAGGCAGAGTTTTTGAAATAAAAGACGGAAAATTCAGGGAGGGATAATGGATATTTTTGCACATAATTTTATGATCAAAGCTATGATTATAGGTGTAATTCTATCTATAATTATTCCCGCCATAGGTATTGTTGTTGTTAACAAGAGAATTTCCATTATAGGAGATGCCTTGTCACACACTTCCCTTGCAGGAGTTGTAATCGGGCTTTTTGCAGGCATTACTCCAATTGTGGGTTCAATTATCGCTTGTATAGCAGGGTCTCTATTTATTGAATTTATCGGAAAAAAATTCCCGGGATATAGAGACCTTTCCACTGCCATTGTAATGAGCACAGGGGTGGGACTTGCATCCCTTTTTTCGGGATTTTTAAAGACGAGTGCCAACTTTGAAGCCTTTTTATTCGGCAGCATTGTGGCAATTACGGATTTTGAATTTTATTTTACAATTATTATTGGAATTGTCGTTATCATTGCTTATATTTTAATGTACAAAGAGCTTATGTATCTGTCTTTTGACGAGGAAGGTGCACGAATTTCAGGTGTAAAAGTTGATATGATAAATGTAATATTTATGATATTAATTGCCTTTACAATTTCCGTGTCTTCAAGAACTGTGGGAGTTTTAATAATTTCATCCTTAATGGTTATTCCCTCAGCTTGCAGTTTGCAATTTAAAAAAGGATACAAGGACACAATAATTTTAAGCTCACTATTCGGACTTCTTTTTACAATATCGGGACTTATGCTTAGCTATTACTTTGATTTAAAACCGGGCGGAACAATTGTTTTAATCGGTGTTGTTACACTGCTGTTTATTATATTTTTGAAGAGAAAGTAGGAGGAGTTATGATACTTAGATTTAAAGACAAATACCCGAAAGTGGAAAAGGCAAAATTTATTGCGGACAGTGCCACTATAATTGGTGACGTAAGTTGTGATGAAGGTGCCAACTTTTGGTTTAACTGTGTAGTGAGAGGTGATGACGAGTCAATTACTATTGGCAAAAATTCAATAGTAGAGGACTTTGTAATGATCCACGCAAGTATAGATAACCCCACTGTTATCGGCGATGATGTAACTTTAGGACATACTGCAATAATACACGGCGCAACTTTGGAAGACGGTGTGTTAATAGGCATGGGTGCAATTGTTCTTGACGGAGCTGTAATAGGCAAAAATTCCCTTGTGGCGGCAGGTGCAACTGTAACTCCCGGTTCGGTATTTCCTGAAAATTCTTTAATTATGGGAAACCCTGCTAAAAAGGTTAAAGACATATCTGAAGGACAATTGAAATATATGAAGCACGCGGTAAACTTATATCAAGAATCTTCTGAAGAATATAGAGAAATAATGAGAGAGTATCATGAAAAAGACCAACGCAATGAGGATATTAGACAGTAATAAAATTAAATACGAAATTCACGACTACACAGCCACAGGTGCTGTAAGTGGCATGGATGTGGCAAAGGCTTTAAATGAAGACGAGAGGAAGGCCTTTAAGACCTTGGTTACCCATGGCAAAGGCGAATACTATGTATTTGTCGTGCCAGTGAATAAGGAATTGGATTTAAAAAAAGCGGCGGCAGCATCGGGAGAAAAGAAAATCGAAATGTTGCCTCAAAAGGAGCTGCTACCCCTGACGGGATATATCCACGGAGGATGCAGCCCCATAGGCATGAAGAAACTTTTTAAGACCTTCATCGATGCTTCGGCAAAAGATTTTGATCGAATGTTTGTAAGTGGCGGCAAAGTCGGTATGCAAATTGAAATTGCACCGAATGATTTGGTTGATTTAATAAAGGGTGAATTTTATCCTGTGACAAAGGAGGAGTAATGGACTATAGAGCTGAATATGAAATGTGGAAAAACTCCGCAAAAATGTCTGAAAAACAAGTAGAGATACTTAACAATATGTCGGAAGAAGAAATCAGAGAGAGTTTTTATAAGAAGTTGGAGTTCGGAACGGCTGGACTTAGAGGAATATTGGGCTTAGGCACAAATCGCATGAACGAGTTTACAGTTTCTCAAGCGGCTTATGGACTGGGCAGGACTGTTTTAGATCACGGCGGCGAAGAAAGAGGAGTTGTTATAGCCCATGACGTCCGACATATGTCAAAAGAATTTTCTATAATTACCGCTGAAGTGTTGTCTCAAATGGGTATTAAAGTTTATTTATTTGACGACATAAGACCGACGCCCATGCTTTCTTTCGCAGTTAAAAGACTAAAAACTATTGCGGGAGTTGTCATTACAGCATCCCACAACCCGAAGGACTACAACGGCTACAAGGTGTATTGGGAGACAGGTGCTCAAATTTTAGACGGCATTGCAAATGAAATCCTTTCACACATGTACGAAAAAAATATTTTTGAAATCGAAACCATGGACATTGAAGAGGGCAAGAAGAAAGGTCTTGTTGAAATACTTCCACATAGTATAGATGAGGAATATTTACAAAAGACATTGGACCTTGCAATACACGATGATTTGGACAGAGATATTAAAGTTATCTACACTCCTTTAAACGGCACGGGAAATAAACCGGTGAGAGAAGTTTTAAAGAGACGCGGCTTTAAAAATATATACATTGTAAAGGAACAAGAGCTACCGGACCCTGACTTTACAACTGTAGGATACCCCAATCCCGAAGACTTAAAGGCCTTTAAGCTTGCTGAAGCATTGGGAAAAGAAAAAGAAGCCGACCTTTTGGTAGCAACGGATCCGGACTGCGACCGCATTGCCCTAATGGTAAAAGACAAAGACTCATACTATCCCCTAAACGGAAACCAAATGGGTGCTTTATTTACCTACTATATTTTCAAAGGACTTAAAGACGAAGGAAGACTCCCTTCAAATTCCGGCATGGTGAAGTCGATTGTAACGGGCAATATGGGTACGGACATGGCAAAGGCCATGGGCGTTCACACGGAAGAATCTTTAACAGGATTTAAAAATATTTGCGGCGTGGCGGACAAGTGGGATGAGTCAAAAGAGTACCAATTCGTCTTCGGCTATGAAGAGAGTATAGGCTACTGTTACGGCAATCACATTAGAGATAAGGACGGCGTAATCAGCGCCATGATTGCTGTTGAAATGGCAGCTTACTATAAAAAACAAGGCAAGACTTTAAAGGACGTTCTCTATGATTTGTACGAAGAGTACGGCTATTATAAAGAGTACCTTCAATCAATTGTAATCGAAGGCGAAGAAGGTCAAAAAATAATTTCGGAAATGATGAGAAACCTTAGAGAAAATCCTCACGAAGAAATTGCAGGTATAAAAGTCGGGGAAATTTTTGACTACCAAAAAGGTTTCAGAAATATGCCGCCTTCAAATGTATTAATATATAAGTTAAGTGACGGCTCATGGTTTGCTGTAAGACCTTCAGGCACAGAGCCGAAGATTAAACTCTATATTTATACTTGCGAAAAAACTGAAAGAGCATCGGAAGAAAAATTGGATAAAATAAAGAGGGAATTGCTTTCAATATTAAATTAAAGAGGTAGATATGATAGTTTTAGATTTTTGCCCCACATTGGTGAGAGAATATTCAGTAGATAAATTTCAAATTGGAGATGTAAACAAAAGTACGGATGCCAAAGTTTATCCAGGAGGCATCGGAGTAAATGTGTCCCGCATTTTAAATAATGTGGGAGAAAAGCATGTCCTTGTGACATTGTTAGGCGGCACAAAGGGAGAAAAATTAAAATCTCTTTTGCAAAACAACAACTACAAGTATGTAAAACTTAAAGACAACACTACTGAAGAAGTGCGCATTGTCTCCCAAGGTAAAGTCACGGAAATTTTTACGCAAAATCCGAGAGTGACAAGGGAAGCTCAAAACGAATTTGTAGAAGCGGTTCAAAGGGAACTTTTGTTTGCAAATTATCTCATCATTCCGAAACTTGTGGAGAGCAACATGCCCTATGAAATTGTGAAAAAAATAATTTTTGCGGCACAAAGGGGCAAAGTCAAGACTATGGTTGCATATCCTGAAGACATAAGTGATATTTTAAAAGAAAAGCCTGACGTATTATTTGTAAGCGGGAAGGAACTTGAAGGTTACTTTAATTTACAAATTCATCACCAAGCTCAAGCTCTTCAAATAGGCAGGGGAATAGTAGATAAACATTTGGAAATCCTCTTTATAAAATCGGAAGCGGATTATGTATTGGCTATATTTAAAGACGAAGCATATAAAATATCAACGCCTAAGGGAAGAGAAGTAGATGGCAACTCTTTTTTAGCAGGCTATGTTATGGGTATGAAGAGAAAGTACGACATTGAGACGACTTTGAAACTTGCTGCCGGCTTCGGCATCAGTGCAAAGAGCAACGAAATAGAAAAGATTAATATGGGAACAATAAAAGAGATAATGAACTTGTCTCAAGTGAGCAAATTATAGGAGGCGAAAATGAACAAATACAAACTTACAAAAGAAAACACGGTGTTTTTATTCATCGATTTACAAAAAAAATTAAACGTAGCTATGTATGAAAGGGACAACTATTTAAAAAATGCAAAGGTCCTTGCAGAACTTACTGAAATTTTAAATATAAAAGCAATTCAATCGACGCAATATAAAAAAGGTTTGGGAGAGAACGAAGACTTTCTTCTTGACAAAAACATCCCTTCCTTTGACAAGACGGCCTTCAGTTGCATGGGAGATGAAAATCTAAAGAAAGCAATTGAAGAATTAAAGGACAAAATTTTTGTAATAATCGGAGCTGAAACTCACGTATGCGTGTTCCAAACTGTTAGAGATATGCTGATGGAAGGATATAAGGTACAGCTTGTAGAAGATGCGGTTACATCCAGAACTTTCGAAAATAAAATAAGCGGAGTGGAACTAATGCGCGACATGGGAGCCGTAATTACAAACACTGAGACAGTGCTCTTTGATTTATTGGAAAAAGCGGGAACACCGGAGTTTAAAAAAGCACAGCCACTTATCAAGTAAACACTCTTATTGTAAATATTCACACATAGTGTTAACATTTATTTGAATTAAAATGGGAGTGAATTTATGAGAAAATACAGAAAGCAAGAACACATTGAAAACTATTTGAGAGCTACATTTGTAGGAAATACTCTACTTGATGATGTGTTTTTATACAACAACTCATTACCTGAGATAGATTTTAATGAAATTGACACAAGCACACAATTTTTAAATCACAATGTCAACTTTCCCCTTATGATCAATGCCATGACCGGTGGAAGCGACTTGTCGGAAGATATAAATAGAGACTTGGCAAAAGTTGCCAAGGAGTTTAACATACCCATGGCTGTAGGCAGCGAGACAATTGCCTTTGAAGATGGGGATGCATTAAAGTCTTTTGAAGTGGTAAGGGAAATAATTGACACAGGAATTGTAATTGCCAATGTAAACGGACACGCTTCAGTTGAAGATGCAAAACGTGCCGTTGAAATTGTGGCGGCTGACGGAATTCAAATACATTTAAATCCGGCACAAGAACTTGCTATGTCTGAAGGCGACAGATCCTTTAAAAATATTCTTTCCAATGTTGAAAGGATAGTAAGAGAAATTAATGTGCCTGTAATTGTAAAGGAAGTTGGCTTCGGCTTATCAAAGGACGTAGTTGAAAAACTTTACAACGTTGGAGTTAGAAATGTAGATATTTCGGGACACGGGGGCACAAACTTTTTTGAAGTGGAAAACCTGCGCAACCCGAATCAAGATTTGTCCGAGATGTTCTCATGGGGAATACCTACGGCACTTGCATTAATTGAGGCAAGGTCCTTGGGTCACGAAGATTTAAATATAATATCCTCAGGGGGCATTAAAAATGCAATGGACGTTGCAAAGTCCATTGTCTTAGGTGCGTCCATGGTAGGAATAAGTGGTGAGATACTCACATACTTGGTCCACGGCGGATATGAATACACCATGCAGTACATTGCAAACTTAATTTACAAGACAAAGATGATAATGCTTCTTCAAGGAGCTTCAAGTATTGCAGAACTTCAAAATGCAAATTATAAATTGACAGGAAAATTAAGAGATTTAGCTTTATAAATCTCTTTTTCTACATAGGAGGGACAATTGATCTATATATTCATACCTACAATGATCATCTGTTGTATACTCGCCAAGGTTCAGCTTGGCGCAAGTTTAAAATTTAAAAACGGATATATATGCGCCACATCATTTCCCATCACATACATGTACGACGAATACATTAATGAGTTGCAAGAGGCAGGGAAGAAAAAATTTAATATTATTATGATTGCAGGTATAGCTCTAAGTTTCTTGATATTGTTATTTGACAGTATCGTATTTCAAATGCTGTTTTGTATAGCTCATTTATTCATTGTTGTAGGCGGGATGCAGTTAGTACAGTACTATACAATGAAAAAACTGCGTGCATACAAAAAACAAGAGGATCTTCCTGTAAACGACGACATGAATTATGACATGTTGGGATACAAAAATGCTGATGACAAGAGAATTTTTGTGCAAAGCAAATTAAATTACGGCAACTATGAAATAAACAGGGGAAGTTTAGGCGGCAAAATAGTTTTTGCACTGACAATAGCATTTGTAGTCGGAGCAGTTGCGGCAATGCCATATCTTTTATCACCCTCACAATTTGCTTACAATGTTGATCAAAATACATTTGAAGTTAAGGCTAAGGTATACAAGGACGAGGTAAACCTTAAAGACATAATAAGTATTGAACTTAAAGAGGGTATGCCTTCAGGGAGAGTCGTAAGGACCGGCGGCACATCAATTCCAAAACAGTCTTACGGCAACTTTACCATAGACGGGGAGAAGTTTAGATTTTATTTAAACAAGGACTTAAATAAATACATTGAACTTAAACGAAAAGAAGGTAAGCCTATCTTATTTAATGGGGCGAGCGACGAAGAGACTGTCAAATTATATGATGAGCTTAGCAAGGCGCTTAAATAAATATAAATAGATTTAGTTGATTTATTTGGCTAAATCTTTTTTTATTTAAAAATATTATTTGATATAATGAAGACATGAAAAAGCATTTTAAAATTTTAACGACAATACTTGCGCTTATGTTAATTGTTTTTACAACGGTAAGTGCAAAAGCCTACGACACAAAACTTATAAGAGAGTACACAGATAGAAGTGTAAGCGGCAAATCATACCCTAAGGGCGAGCCGCGAGTTGCATTTCTGACCTTTGACGACGGCCCGTCGAAAAACACGGAAGCTGTCCTTGATATATTAAAGGCTGAAAATGTAAAGGCGACATTCTTTGTGCTGTCAGGGAATATTAACAAGAATAACGAACACATTTTAAAAAGAATTGTGGCGGAAGGACATTCAATCGGAATTCACACCTTTACTCACGACTATAAATACCTATATCCCGGAAGAGTTGCCGACGTAAACCAATTTGAATATGAGTACAACCTTTCTCTTGAAAAATTAAGGAGTGTACTGGGCAAGGACTTTGATACGAAGGTCTTCAGATACCCGGGCGGTCACATGAGCTGGAAGGGTATGGACAAGGTCGACAAAATGTTTCAGAAAAAAGGAGTGGAATGGATAGACTGGAACGCCTCAACGGGGGACGCTTCCAAGAAAGGTGTAAGACCTGAGACTGTGGAAGGCACAGTTGCCTTTTTGTCAAAGACTATTAATCAAAACAAGAACAACAACTGCGTAGTAATTTTAATGCACGATGCGGCTGCAAAAAAATTAACAGTTGAAGCACTGCCAAGTGTTATTAAACATTTAAAGACTTACTACTACAACTTCGGAACATTAAAGTAAGAGGATGCCTTGGGGCATTCTTTTTTATTTCAATAAAAAATCACGCACACAGGCGTGACATTGGCGGAGAGAGGGGGATTTGAACCCCCGGAACGCGGTGCGTTCTCTTGTTTTCGAGACAAGTGCTTTCGACCTCTCAGCCATCTCTCCAATGGTTATTGTTTATCTTCAGTCTCTTGGGGCACTGTAATCTCTTCAATTATTTTTGCTACCTTCTTAGGTAGAGTTATCTTATGAACTCCCGGGGCAAACTGTCCGTTTAGACCCAAGTCTTCAATATTTTTTACAAATGTTTCCGTACTTTCAATTGCACCATTTGCCTTTAAAGCTTCTCCAACTTCTTCAGCTGTAGCATTTTCCAAAATTTCAATTTCTATTTCAGTTTCATTTGTCCCTGAAAGCTTGTAAAGCATTTCAATGGCTCTTGTGCCCTTTGGGATTTCATATGTGCCTGCTACAAACTTATCTTTAAGACCCATATCGTCAATCATTGATAGCAAAGTGGGCTTTGAAGTAATAAGCTCGTTGTCAAAAAGTGTGTTGGCAATGTCTTCGGGAGTAGCTCCTTCAGGTACGTTAATAGTGATGGGCTTAGTCTCGTCGTCAATTTTTTCAATTTCCGCCACTACAGGAAGCTCTGCAACACCTTTGTCGTCTATTCCCACGGCGCGCTTAACTTGGCCCATAGACACATCCACTTCATTTTTAAGTGAGAAGCCCGTCTCCTGTGCCGTAATTGATGTGATGTAAAGTGAATCAATTTGCCACTTGACCAAAACCACCAAAGCTATTACAACTGCAATGAGCAAAAGTCTCTTTAAAACATAGATTAATCCGTCTTTCAATTTATCTAAAAAATTCAAGTTATCCCTCTTTCATTTGATATAATGTTTATTATAACACGAAAAGAATGAGGGATAAAGTGAAGGAAATTATAGTAGGTGTTAACGACCACGGACAGAGGGTAGATAGATTTTTGCGAAAATATTTTGAAAACGCGCCTCTGTCATTTATTTATAAAAATTTGAGAAAGAAAAACATAACTGTTAACGGCAAAAAAGTTAAGCCGGAAGATATGGTGAGTGAAAATGACGTTATAAAGTTTTACATTTCAGATGAGGTTATAGAAAAATATCGTAAAAAAGAAAAGGCTGTAAGAAGAGATGAGTTTCCCAAAATAATTTATGAAGACGAGAACATCGCTTTAATTGACAAGCCTTCGGGGATACTCTCTCACTCAACAAAGGAGTTTGAAAAAAATATTTTGGATATGTTCATCTACTATTTAATTCAAAAGAAAGAATATGTCCCTCGCCTTAACAAGACATTCAGACCCGCACTTTGCAACAGACTTGATCGCAACACCTCGGGGATTTTAATCGGCGCAAAAAATGCCGAGGCCCTTAGGGAAATAAATGCCGCAATAAAAAACAGAGACATTTCAAAATACTACATCACCTTGGTCTACGGCAAGACAAAGGACAAATTTTCTCACAGCGCCTATGCTGTTAAAAACGAAAACAGAAACAGAGTCAGAATGTCTCACAGTGAAGATGAGGGCAAAAGTGCCGTAACTCACTTTAAGACCTTAAAGACGACAGGAGAATATTCTCTACTTGAAGTGGACTTGGTGACGGGCAGGACTCACCAGATACGCAGCGCCTTAAAGTCCTTGGGCTACCCTGTAGTAGGGGACAGAAAGTACGGACAGGATAGGATCAACAAGAAGTTTACAAAGTACGGTTTGAACAATCAGTTCCTACACAGTTACAAATTAAAATTTAATGGCTTAGATAAGCTTTCCTACTTGAACGGAAGAGAATTTATTTCTCCAATGCCTAAAATTTACGATGAAATTTTAAAGGATTTAAATTTATGAAAAAATTAATTACAGCAAGGGACAGCGCCGGATTTTTTGACGAAGATATCTTCAACATGTCAAAAGAAGGCAAGGTCTTATATTTTTTACCAAATCAAAACGCAATAACTCATGTGAAAAATCGCCTTTTAGATAAATTTGAGGGCATTGGCAATATTTACTTCAGAACCTTGAGAGGCTTCTTGGAAGATGAAAGCTTTGCCTACAGAGATAATGTCCTGCTTTTAAAAATTTTAGAAGATATTTTAAAGGACGGCAAAAGTGAAATGCTAAAGGCGGCAAAGGGCGGAAGTGTAGAGGAAGTATTAAACTACATCCTTCACTTTAAAGAAAACTTTGTGCTACCTGAAGATTTAACAGGCGAGGGTTTTGAAGGCGAAATAAGAGATATTTACACTAAGTATGAAGAAGCCTTATTAAAGTACAACCTTACGGACAGAGTTTCAAATTCTCTCACAGGTCTTAACAAATTCGACACATATTTTGACTACAAATACATTGTTGTGGACAGCTACTATAAGTTTGACAAAATTGAAGAAAAACTTTTGGAAAAACTTTCAGACATGGGAGAAGATATATTCATAATTTCTCCTGTTGAAATCGTGGGCTATGATTTTTTAAAAGCCTTTGAAAGAGAAAGTATATGTACGCCCTTAAACAAAAACTATCATATTTTAATCAGCGACTCCATGGCGGAGCTTACAGGCAAGGTTATAGACATTGCAGTCCTTGGCGGAGATTTTATTTTAACGGAAGAGGGGCTTAAAGCGGACATTGAAGTTATGGAAAATGTACCCGTTACTTTGTCTGCTCGTAAGTCATTTACTTCGTACAACTTGATAAATGAATTTAAAAATTTAATTAATTCAGTTTACAATCCTACAAAAGAAGTTTTAATTAGCAGAGCTTCATCAATTTATTTTCCTTTAAAAACCAAATATGATATTGATATTTTACTTAGAAATCTAAACTTCAAAGACTTAACGGAGCTTAAAGACTTTTTTAAGAAGAAGAGTTTAAAGATGGAAGTAGAAGACATAGGAGCATTAAATGATTTTGTAAATGAAATTGAATCTGAAATAAAAGCCTTAAAGGGCTTGAGCATTTCAGAAATTTTAAAATTATATAGTGTTCGCGAAATTATAGAAGAAAACTTTGAGAAAACGGGAGAGGAAAAAAGTTTTGATACGGACCTTAAACTCATCTCCAAGTTGGAAGAAATTGAAGACAGATTATTTGTTGCCAAGTCAAAGCTTAACTTAAATGAAGAGGAGTGTCTCGATCTTTTAAACACATACCTTGACAAGGAAGAAGTTCCCGAGTCGGCACCTGTGGGTATTGACACATATTTGTTTGACAGAGCTCAAGGTGTGGGAGCTGATGTAAGGGCATTTTTGTCCTTGGATCCAACATTTCCGGGCAGCATTAAAAAATCTTTTACAACGACGGGAGAATTTTTGAATCTTTTAAATAAATTTGCCATTGATCCCTTTGAGAAGAGAGACTTTAACAATATTTACAAAGAATTTAAAATGCTTTTGGACTCTGTAAAGGATGTATATTTTTTGGTAGAGAAGAAAGGCAGCGACTTAAAGTCATCTCTGCTTTTAAAATTTGAAAGCGAAGAAGATATTAAGTACATAGTTGAAAGTTCCGGAAATTCACAACCTCCCATTCAAATGAAGAAGACTGAAGAGATTAAGGCAAGTCCTGTAAAGGGCATTAAGAAGAACAGATACTCGCCTTCGCAAATTCAAACCTACATCAACTGTCCATACTTATTTTATTTGGAATATATCTTGGGTCTTGAAGACTCGAATTGGGAATATGAGGACAAGGAGTTTTTGGATATAGGAAACTTTTACCACAAGATTTTGGAGAATTACTTTAAAAACTTTAAAGGCGTTGTGCCTCGTTACAATGAAGACCTATACAGAGAAATATTTTTAAATGAATTTGAAGATTTGGACGTCAATCTTAAAAGTATTGGCGAGACTTTGTACTATGAAAGACTTAAAGCATATCTTATATTTGAAATAAACAGGATGGTTAAGTACGGCTTAAAGCCCGAGGAGTTTGAAAAACCTTTTGAAATCACAATAGATGATATAAAAATCAGGGGCAGAATTGACCGCATCGACATTTGTGAAAATGGAATGGCTCACATTGTAGATTATAAATCAGGCACATGCCCAAGTGCCAAGTCGTCAAGAGCAGGAGATAACCTACAGCTTCAAATTTATGCCATGGCAGCTACCGATATGGGTTACAAAGTCGGAGGCCTGTGCTTCGGAAGCATTAAGGATGGCAAGAGTGTAGACATTTATAAAGACAGCGATGTCTATAACTCAAAAGACACGGAAGAAATTTTAAATGAAATTTTAGTAAGGGCAAAAGATGTAATTGCTACGGTACACGAAAATATAAATGCAGGCAATTTTGAAAAGTCTGAAAACTGCACCATGAACAGATGTGCATTTTACGAATTGTGTGGTGGATACATTGGAATATAACGAAAATCAAAAGTTGGCTGTGGAAGAAATTAAATCTCACTTGGCACTTGGAGCCGGAGCGGGGACAGGTAAGACTGCAGTTTTAACGGGAAGATATTTAAATATTTTAAAAAACGGTACTCTTTCAAAAGGGAGAGAAACGGAAGAAATTTTGGCAATCACTTTTACCAACAAAGCCGCCGACGAAATGCTTGGAAAGATAATTAAATCACTATCCAAGTCAGGCATGGGAGACTATTTGGAAAAAGGTCGCTTTAACATTTCCACTATTCACTCCTTTTGCGAAAAAATCTTGAAACAATACTCACTTCTTTTAGGCATACAAAGTGACTTTGAAATTTTAAGTGAAGAACAAAAAGCGGAGCTTCAAAATAAAGCCTGCGATTTGGTTTTAAAGGAATTTGCAGACAATTATGACCTTAAAGAATTAGTAAGGGACTTGGACTTATCAAGACCCGTCATGCTTAAGAAGGAAATTATTTCATTGTATGAAAGACTTAGAAACCAAGGCTATGAAATAGACGAAGGGGTGGCGCTGACACAAATTAAAGGCAAAATTGACAAAGGGAATCTTTTATCTCTCTTATCGGAATTTGAAAATGAAAAGAGTATTAAAAAGTTTAAAACTTTTACGGAAGACCCTCTTTACGACGAAATCACTTCAGGTAATTTTACTTTGGAAAATATAAAGGCGCTTTTAAAGAACTTGGGCACAAGCAAAAAGGCCATCAGATATGAAATAGAAGAGGAATGTGAAAATATTCTCGCTGAATTGGAAGATGTAAAAGGACCCGAATATAAATTGATACAGGATTTACTCAAAAGCTATGACAAAAACTTTGAGCAAGTGAAGGAAGAGGAAAACTCTTTAGACTTTGACGACCTGCAAATTAAAACTCTGAAGCTTTTAGAATTTGAAAGTGTGAGAAAGAAACTTCAAAAAGAAATTTCGTACATTATGATTGACGAGTTTCAGGACATAAACAGGACTCAGAGAAAGCTCTTTATGAAACTGACCGACGACTTAACAGCCGACATAAATTTCTTTGTAGTAGGAGATGAAAAGCAATCCATATACGGGTTCAGAGGATCGGATGTGAGAGAGTACTACAAGGTTGTAGAGAAGATTAAAAGCACTTCAGGGAAAGAACTTAACTTAGTTGACAACTATCGCACAAGTGCAAACTTACTTGAAGACATAAACAAGGTCTTTGACTTTCTCTTTGAAAACTACACCGCCCTTACTCCACACGTAAAAGAAAGTGAAGCACCTTTTAAAGTCCTGCAATTTGAAGTTGAAGGAGAGGATGCTCAGTCTATTGCTTTGAAAGAAGCCGAGGCGGTGGCAAACTTTGTCCAAAACTCACAATACAAGTATGAAGATATAGGAATAATTTTCAGATCCGGCGCCAATATGGAGCTCATAGGTAAGGAGCTTGAGAATAGAAACATTCCATTTAACATATCACGAGATAAAAAACTTGTAGATACCGTTGAAGTTCAAAACATTGTAAATCTTTTAAAGACTTTAATCACAGATGAAAGGGCGGGGCTTGCCTCATATCTTTTGGAATTTATAGGCCTTTCAAAAAACACGGTCTATTATTATTTTAAAAGCGCTGACGCTGGAGACATGAGAATTGAAACGGAAGATAGAGACCTGTTAATAAATTCTCTTAAATCATTTGAAGAATTTAAATTTATTTCAAAACACTTTGATCCCTATACTTTGGTAAAAGAAATTGTCACAAAAACAGGCTACTTGGATAGTTTGGCAAAAGAAGATCGCGGCACGGAGAAAGTGAGAACAGTAAAGGAATTTATGAAGCTCACTTATAAAGAGTCCAAGGGCAAGAACTTAAAAGAATTTGTAGACCTGTTAATGAACATGGAAGAGCTGGTAAGTGACGAAGCAGGAAGAGGCGTAAACCTCTTGACCATTCACGGCTCAAAGGGCTTGGAGTATGAGCTACTTATAATTCCCGAAAGTTATAAGGCGCCAACCGGAAAGGACACGGACAAAATTAATTTCTCCAAGTATCACGGCTTTGGAATTAACGGCAAGTATAATGGCAGATTTTTAAGGAACAAAAGGATTAACAAAGTCTTAGCTGATGAAGAAGAACTGAGAATTTTTTACGTGGCAATGACTCGCGCCAAAAAAGAATGTGTCCTTACCCTGCCTTTAAGTGAAAAGTATCCTAAGACCTTCTCATACCTTAACATGGTTGAGGCGGCAAAGGTAGAAGGTAAACGGGTAGTGGCTGAGGAAGTTGTAAGAATGACGTCTTCTGAAGATGAAGCTGAAAAAGTAACCAAGCCTTCAATTATATTTAAAGACCGAAACTTTTACACCGTAACTCAATACATGAACTACTTAAACCGTGACAAAACATTTGAGCAAAGAGAGAAGAAAGAAATTTTAAAAATTTCTCCGGGATTATTCGGCACAGTTATTCACAAGTTTATTTCCACATACACAGGCGAGAACCGAGATGCTCACTTGGAAAACATATTAAACTCTTACGGCACCTCTCTTGAAATGAAAAATATGTTTACAAAACAAATTAACAATTACACGGAAAAATATTTTTATAACGGCAAGTGTGAGAGGGAGTATGAGGTAAACATAAAACTTGATGATGTAAACTTTATGGGAATAATAGATGAGATAAGATTTATTGACAACGAGATACAAGTCATAGACTACAAGAGCAATTCTCAAGGAAGTTTGGAAGAATTAACAGAGCATTATGCACCTCAAATAAAATTATACGCCTATGCCTTATCAAAAATTTTCAACAAAAAAGTAACCGGGAAAATAATTTTCTTGGCAAAGGACAGAGAGTGCATAATAGATTGCTCAGATTCGGCTATTACAACTGAAGTTGAAAAATTTAAAAAATACTGCAAAGGTTTACAAAATTAAAATTTTATATAGAATAATTTACTATATTAATGTACAATAATATATGGACGGTGAGTTCCGAAAAGAATAATTTTAGGAGGAAGAGATGGATTACAAACAAGAATACAAAAACAAACTGAAAACCGCAAAAGAAGTTGCGGCTATGGTAAAGAGCGGCGACCTTATCGACATCGGATTCGGATTAAACACTTCTGAAGCATTTGAAGAAGAGTTGTCAAAGAGAACAGAGGAGCTTAAGGATGTGGTAATACAATGTGGAGTAGTACCGCGCAAACCGAAAATTTTTGACACAGACCCGGAAGGAAAAGTATTTACCTTTAAGTCATGGCACTCCACAGGTCATGAAAGAAAAAAAGTTGGACATGGACTTTTCTATGCACCTATAAGATATTCGGAACTACCCAGATACTATAGAGAAAATATCGGCAGAATCGACATGGCTGTAATACCTGTTGCACCCATGGACAAACACGGATACTTCAACTTCGGAGCTACAGCTTCCCACTTGAGAGCAATGTTTGATATAGCTGACAAAATAGTTTTGGAAGTTAATCCTAAGATGCCGAGAGTTTTAGGCGGATATCACACAGACATTCACATTTCCGAAGTAGATTATTTAATCGAAGCTGATTGGGATATGCCGGCACTTCCGGGAGGAGGATTCTCAGACGCCGATATTAAAATTGCAAAATATGTGCTTCAAGAAATCCCCAACGGCTCATGTCTGCAATTAGGTATAGGCTCAACGCCAAATGCCATAGGACAAGCTCTACTTGATTCAGATCTTAAAGATTTAGGAATTCACACCGAAATGTATGTGGATGCCTTCGTAGCACTTGCAAAAGCAGGCAAGGTAAACGGCAAAATGAAAGAAATCGACACAGGAAGACAAACCTTCGCATTTGCTTTAGGTTCACAAGAAATGTATGACTACATTGACAACAACCCTGAAATAATGGGAGCACCAGTAGACTATTGCAACTCTTCAAAGACAATTACACAGCTATCCAACTTTATGTCAATAAACACGGCAGTAAATGTCAACTTATGGGGAGAAGTTTCATCAGAATCATCAGGCATAAGACACATCTCAGGAGCAGGCGGACAATTAGACTTTGTTATCGGAGCATATGAAGCTAAGGGCGGAAAATCATTTATCTGCTTGGCATCAACATTTACAAACAAGAAGACAGGCGAACAAGTATCAAATATAGTTCCTACATTTGAACAAGGCACAATAATTACGGCAACAAGAGCAAACACTCAATACGTTGTTACTGAACACGGAATATTCAATACAAAAGGCAAGTCTGCTTGGGAAAGAGCTGAAGGAATAATTAACTTGGCAGCACCTCAATTTAGAGACGACCTTGTAAAAGAAGCTGAAAGAATGAATATTTGGAGAAACTCCAACAAGAGATAATAATATTTTTAAAATATCCCCCACATCGGGGGATATTTGTTTTATATTCTTCTTATGGTAATATAAAAAGCCGAGGAGGAAAAAATGGAAAAGATTGTTGAAAATTTAAACAAGATAGAAAAATTAATAGGGAACACGCCTCTATTAGAAATAACTTACTCATATAAGGAAGAAGTGCAAAAAGTTTACGCAAAATTGGAATACTATAATATCTCAGGCAGCGTAAAGGACAGAATGGCATATTATATCCTTAAAAAATCCTATGAAAAAGGTTTAATAAAAAAGGGTGACACTATAGTTGAAGCTACAAGCGGCAACACCGGCATAGCTTTTTGCGCCCTTGGAGCATATACTGAAAATCCTGTAATAATATTTATGCCGGATTGGATGAGTGAAGAGAGAAAGAAATTAATCTCATCCTTCGGAGCGAAGATAATTAATGTTTCAAAAGAAGAAGGAGGATTTTTAGGCAGTATCGAACTTGCAGATAGATATGCAAGGGAACATGAAAATGTATTTTTGCCCCATCAATTTGCAAATAAACTTAACGCCGAAGGACAATATTTTTCCCTTGGCAAAGAATTAGTGAGAGATCTAAATAAAAACGGACTTGTCTGCGACGGATTTGTTGCCGGAGTAGGCACAGGCGGAGTAATAATGGGAGTGTCCAAAGCTATTAAAGAAGTAAATAAAGATGCAAAAGCATTTCCCTTGGAGCCGTCCGAATCCCCGACACTTTCCACAGGCCACAAAGTAGGTTCACATAAAATTGCAGGCATAAGTGACGAGTTTATTCCTGAACTTTGCAAGCTTAATCAATTAGATGAAATAGTATCTGTAAGTAGCGACGACGCAATTATTATGGCGCAAAAACTTGCCAAGAGAGGCCTTGGTGTAGGAATCTCCTCAGGAGCAAACTTTGTGGGAGCTGTAATGGCAAAAGAAATTTTGGGAGAAGATAAAGTTGTTGCTACTGTATTTTCAGATGACAACAAAAAATATCTCTCAACAGACTTAATGAAGGAATTGGAAGCAAAGGACAATCACTTGTCAAAAGACATTGAGATTATATCCTATAGAGTAGTAAGTTGAGGTTAGGGCGATTCCTAATCTCAACCTACAATAGATTGACAAACTTATAAATCTGTGTTAATATTTTCATCACTGTGGTGGGTATGGCCTAGCTGGTTAGGGCGCAAGATTGTGGCTCTTGAGGTCGTGGGTTCGAATCCCACTATCCACCCCATATTTTTTAAGATCACTGCTGTGTAACAAGTACATGGCAGTGATTTTTTATTCTTTGAAGAAAATAATTTAATTGCATATCCGATTGGCATAAAAATTCACGGATTGTAAGTAATAATTTCACCACAAAAAAATTAAAACAAATAAACCTTAGCAACTTGATTAAAATCACATCAAGTTGCTTTTTGTTTTAAGAGTAAGCAATTCTATTTCATTTCATGTCAAAGAACGTCACAAAAATTTTTTCCTCCACTTTTTTTGTTGAAGTAAAAAACATTTACAAATGGCTAAATTATCAGAAAAAATAATGAAATTTTTTCAAATATATGTAGCTTTATTTAATAATATAGGGTAAAATATACATAAAGTGGAACGAAGTGGTAAATAGTGGTAGATAATGGTGGTTAATATGTTTATCGGCGAATACGAACACTCTATCGACACAAAGGGCAGAGTGATTATACCGGCAAAATTTAGAGATGAATTAGAGGAGACATTTGTTATGACCAAGGGTCTGGACAACTGTCTATTTGTCTACCCTAAAGAAGAATGGCAAGTTATTGAAAGTAAATTAAAAGAACTTCCTATGACTAATCCTGTGGCAAGAAGTTTCGTGAGAACTTTCTTTGCGGGAGCTTGTGACTGTACTTTGGACAAACAGGGCAGAGTACTTATTCCTCAAAATTTACGCACTCATTCCAAAATTGCAAAGGACGTTGTTATTATCGGAGTGGCTACCAGATTTGAAATTTGGAGCAAGGAACTTTGGGAAGACTACAACGACTCTGCAGGACTTTCTTACGAAGAGTTAGCTACTCAACTTTCTGAGCTGGGAATACAGGTGTAATATGAATTTTTCTCATAAATCGGTTTTATTTAATGAGACAATTGAAAATTTAAATATAAGAAAAGACAGAATTTATCTTGACGGCACAATTGGCGGTGCAGGGCACTCAAGTGAAATCTTAAGAAGGTTAGGGGGCACAGGCCTTTTAATCGGACTCGATCAAGACAGTAAAGCTATTGAGGCTTCAAATGAGAGGCTTAGCCAAATAGGCAATAATTATAAACTCTTTAATACTAATTACGAAAATTTTGAAAATATTTTAGATGAACTGAACATTGATAAGGTTGACGGCATATTGCTTGATTTAGGAGTAAGCTCTTATCAATTTGACACGGAAGACAGAGGCTTTTCTTATAGATACGATGCAAGGCTTGATATGAGAATGGACACTTCCAAGAGCTTAAGCGCATGGAATATTGTCAATGAATACTCGGAAGGAGAGCTTGCTCGAATACTCTTGGTTTACGGCGAAGAAAAATGGGCAAAGCGTATAGCACAGTTCATTGTTTTAGCAAGAAAAGAAAAAACTGTCGACACAACCTTTGAGTTGGTTGAAATTATAAAAAAAGCAATACCTAAAAAAGTGAGGAGTGAAGGCGGACATCCTGCCAAAAAAACTTTCCAGGCTTTGAGAATAGAAACAAACCGGGAATTGGATGTGCTTAAAAACTCTTTAGGCAAAATGATTGAAAGGTTAAATCCCGGCGGCAGAATTTGCGTGATTTCATTTCACTCCCTTGAAGACCGCGTGGTAAAGGACATTTTCAAGTATTACTACTTAGACTGCATATGTCCGCCGGAGATTCCCGTTTGTCAATGTGACAAAAAAAGAGAGATTGAAATTATTACAAAATCACCAATCACTCCTTGTGAAGAAGAAATTAGAGAAAACAATCGTTCAAGAAGCGCAAAGCTGAGATGTGCGGAAAAGTTGCAGGTGTGAAATGCAAAAAGTACAAGAGAAATCAATAATGCCGAAAAATAGCAGAAATAAACTGCTCATACCTTTAATCCTACTCATTGTAGTTGTTGCAATTCTATCTATAATAATGTATGCTCATCTTACAAATTTGGATAGAAAAATAGCTAGTCAAGAAGCGGAAATTACAGAACTTAAGAAAAATAAAATTTCTTTGGAAGGCGACATGGTAAACATAAAAAGTTCAGGTCAAATTGAAGAAGAAGCTATGTACAAATTGGGCATGGTTTATCCCACAGATGATCAAATTGTATACATAGAGCTAGGCGACAAAAAAGAAACTAAAGATGTGAATCAAAATGTATTTTTGAGTCCGGTAATTTCAGTGTTGAAATCTTATACTGGAAATTAGGTGTGATTTTGAAATTATTTAATAGAGAAAAGAAAAACGTTGAAGGGTCAGCGAAAGTTAGAGTTAAAAAGGATTTTTCTTCAAAAGCTAATGGAAAAATTATTTTTCTTCTGGGTTTCTTGACTCTTTTACTTTTAATACTGATAATAAAACTTTTTTATTTACAAGTAATTGTGTCTGACGACTATACACGTGTAGCTTTGCGACAAATTACAAGGACAGAAGAACTCACTTCCGAACGGGGAATTATTTACGACAGAAACAACAAAGAGCTGGCGGTAAATATTGCTGCTGCAGATTGTTATTACAATATGGACCCGGACCTTACAACGCCTAACGATGAAGAGTCCGATGAAGACTTTCAGGCAAGACTTCAAAGAGAACACGAGAGCAATGCGGAAGAAATTGCTAAAATAACAGGCGTTGATGCGGAAGAACTTTTGAGCAAAATGCAAGGGGACAAAGTTGTTAAGCTTCTAACCGATGTAGGTAGAAACCAAACACTGGAGCTTAGAGACGCATCTATTAATCGTGTGTCCTTGGAGGATAAGGTAAAGAGATCCTATCCTTATAACAATTTAGGTTCTCACATAATTGGATTTGTAAATGATCAAAACATTGGACAATACGGCATTGAATCTGAATACGACAGTGTTTTAAGCGGCATATCAGGTAAAAACTTTAAGTATAGACAAGGTGGAGGGGGAAGAATACCCCTTACAGAACAGGAAACTTTTGCGCCTAAGGCGGGGCTTTTCCTATCTTTAAACATGGACGTAAATATTGAACAGTACGCACAAGATGCTGCAAGAGAAGCAAAGGAAAGATTCAGCGCAGAGAAAGTTTCTATAATTGTTCAGGACACAAAGACCGGCGCAATTTTGGCGATGGCAAATGCCGATGACTACAACTTAAATGCACCGCGAGATCCTCAAACTGAAACTCAAAAAGAAGAGTGGGCTGAGCTTACGGATGAAGAGAGATCCCAAATTTGGTTTAAAAATTGGCGTAACTTTGCCGTCAACGACCTTTACGAACCCGGCTCAACTTTTAAACTTATAACGGCAGCAGCCGCGATTGAAGCGGGAGTTTCATGGCCTGACAAACAGTACAACTGTATAGGCACAATTACAGACATTCCCGGCGTTAAAATAGGATGTACTTGTAATATCAGAGGTTATAAGACTTTAAGACAAGCAATAGAACAAAGCTGCAACATTTCCTTTGTACAATTGGGTAGAGAGATGGGCAGAGATCTAATGGAAAAATATATTAGAGCATTTGGCTTTGGTGAAAGAACAGGAGTTGATCTTCCTGCAGAAGAAGTGGGCAAGGTTCCTTCCGTTGACAGAATAGGACCGGCAGAACTTGCTACATTATCTTATGGTCATGGTATTGCCGTTACTCCTATTCAAATTGTAAATGCAGTATCTACAATTGCAAACGGAGGCTATTTAAACACGCCTCACGTGGCTGAAAATATTATGGACGCCGAAGGTAATGTAATTGAAACTATAAAACCCGAAACAAAGAGACAGGTTATTTCAAAGAGCACATCGGATACAATGCGCAACTTAATGGAACGAGTTGTTAAAAACGGTACAGGTAAGAGAGCTGCCGTAGACGGTTACAGAGTCGGTGGCAAGACAGGTACAGCCAACATGGTCGGAGACAACGGCATGTATGCAAAGGGCAAGTATGTGGCATCTTTTGTAGGAGTTGCTCCTATTAACGATCCGCAAATCACAGTACTTGTAATAGTTAAAGACCCGAAAAACCTTACTCACGGCGGCACAGTTGCGGCACCTTATGCAAGTTATGTAATTGACAAGACGCTTACTTATCTCAAAGTGCCTCGTACAGAAAGCATTAATAAAAATAATGATGAAGACATAGTTCGTGTCCCCGATGTCAGAAATCTTTTACTTCAAGATGCAGGTAAAATGCTTGTTACAAACGGACTTAAGTTTAACGTAATTACGGAAGAATACTCAACAATGTCCGTAGTAAGAACTCAATCCGTTGAACCGAACACCTATGTTAAAAAAGGTACCATTGTAGACTTAACGGTTCAGGGAAATGAAAACAAATTTGTAGTTATGCCTGACTTAATTGGCAAGACTAAGGATGAAGCTACAAGTATTTTAAAAGAAATGAAATTGGAGTATAATGCAATAGGCGACGGAGTAGTTGAATCTCAAAGCCCGAGTGCAGGCTCAAGACTTGAACCGAAAACGGAAATTGAGATAAAACTTTCTCAATCGGAACCCGGTGAAGACGAACTTATTACAAAATCTTCAGACAAAAAACCCTTAGTAAAAGAATCAACCGGAAGGGAAACCACAGATTAAGGAGAATATTTTGAATACCAATATATTAATCTCGGCTATTGGAGCGGCAATACTTGCTCTAATAGGCGGACCCATATTTATTCCATGGCTTCGCAACTTAAATGCGGAGCAATCCATTAGAGAAGACGGGCCGAAATCTCACCTTAAAAAAGGGGGGACACCGACTATCGGAGGGATAATATTTTTAACGGCAGTACTTATAGCGGTACTTGTATTTAAAGTTTTTGACAAAAATATAATTATTATAATGCTTTCAACCTATATGTTTGCTCTAATAGGTTTTATTGATGACTATATTAAGGTAGTAAAAAAGAGAAACTTAGGTCTTACTGCCAAGCAAAAATTAGCTTTTCAGCTTTTGGCATCAATTATTGTAATTGTATTTCAATATAGATTCGCGACGCTGCCTACAAGTATTTTCATACCGTTTATCAAAAGATATGTAGACTTCGGGTTTTTATATATTCCTTTTATTATATTTGTAATTATCGGAACTACAAATTCAACCAACTTGACTGACGGATTAGACGGACTTTCAAGCGGAGTTACTATAGTTACTATGATATTTTTAGTTGTAATGGCTAAAATGGTAAATGAAATACAAATTGCAAGATTTGCTGCAGTATTTGCAGGGGCTTTACTTGGATTTTTATTTTACAACAGATACCCTGCAAGAGTTTTTATGGGAGACACAGGCTCATTAGCTTTAGGCGGAGCCGTAAGTGGAATTGCAATATGTTTAAAGTATCCTTTGATACTTCCTGTACTTGGGGGAGTTTACTTTATAGAGACGCTTTCCGTAATAATTCAGGTTGTCGTATTTAAAAAGACGGGCAAAAGAGTTTTTCTAATGAGCCCTCTTCATCATCACTTTGAAGGCAAGGGCTGGAGTGAAAAGAAAGCCGTCTATGTATTTTACTGTGCGGCAATTGTATTCGGACTCTTAGGCTATTTAATGGTGAAATAATGAATAGAGATGTATTGGTCTTAGGCTTGGGCGTAACAGGCATAGGTGCACGAGATGCACTAATTAAGATGGGCTACAACGTCTATACCTATGACGAAAACAAAACTTCAGAAAACGTTGATTTAAACAAAGTAAAGGACTTTTTGTTTTGTATAAAGAGCCCCGGCATCAAACCTTCATCAGAAATAATAAAAAAGCTTGAAGGCATGAATATAATAATAATTTCCGATGCGGAGTTTTTCAGTATGTACTCCAAGTGCAAGAATATTATCGGAGTTACAGGCACTAACGGCAAAACTACAAGTGTGGAGTTAATAAACCATATTTTGAAAAGCGAGAGAACCACGCACTTAGTGGGGAATGTAGGTAAATCCATAATGGACTGTATGGATGCCGAGTCTGAAGACGTTACAGTGATGGAACTTTCCAGTTTTCAATTGGAATACACTCACACATTTAAACCTAAGATTGCGATTATTACAAATATAACAAGCGATCATATTGATTGGCACGGAAGTTTTGA
>CABTXP010000018.1 GCA_902488815.1 uncultured Eubacteriales bacterium
AATCCCTCCTTCTCCGCCATAGTCCGCATGTGCGGACTTTTTTTTGTTGGGAAAACTAATGAAGACAATTGGACTCAATGATATAATGAAGATGAACGGATGTATTAATATCTGATGAATTTGCATCTTAATAATAGAAGGGATCGATATGTATAGATCAATTGATTTGTTTGCCGGCATAGGCGGAATTCGACTTGGATTCGAAGAAGCTTTCGGCGATGAGATAAAAACGGTTTTTGCCAGCGAGTGGGACGAAAAAGCGGTGGAGACTTATAAGTCGAACTTTAACGATGATTTTGATATAGTAGGCGATATTACTAAAATAAAAGAATCTGATATACCGGATCACGACATTTTACTTGCAGGATTTCCTTGTCAGGCTTTTTCTCTTGCAGGAAAGAAAAACGGATTTGAAGACAGTAGGGGAACTTTATTTTTTGATGTTGCAAGAATAGCCAAGTACCACAAGCCGAAAGTAATTTTTTGTGAGAATGTAAAAAATCTTCTCAATCACGACAGAGGAAAAACTTTCAGAGTAATACACGGAGTATTGGAAGATTTAGGATACGAAGTATTTTATAAAATTTTAAACAGTAAAAATTTCGGAGTGCCTCAAAACAGGGAGAGAATATATATAGTAGCCTTTAGAAAAGACATTGCTCCCAAAAACTTTTTCTTTCCCGAAAAGACGGACGATACCAAAACAATAAAGGATATCTTGGAAGAAAATGAAGTTTCGCCTAAGTATTATCTTTCAAGTGTATATTTAGATTCTCTAAGACGCCATAAGGCAAGGCATGCATCTAAGGGCAACGGATTCGGATATGAAATCAGGGATACGGATTCGATTGCGGGAGCTATTGTATGCGGAGGCATGGGAAGAGAACGAAATCTTATAGTAGACGAAAGACTGACTGACTTTAATCCTGTTACAAATATAAAAGGTGAAATTAACAGAGAGTTTATAAGAAAAATGACTCCGAGAGAATGGGCGAGGCTTCAAGGTTTTCCCGACAATTATAATTTGACGGTTGCAGATACACATTTATATAAGCAGTTTGGCAATTCCGTTACAATTCCCGTTATTCGTGAAATAGCAAAATATATTAAAGCTCATCTTAATGGTGAAAATATAGAAATTCCCAAGACAATTAATAGTGAACAATTATCATTTTAGGGGGGCGCAATGGTTACCGGAAACAAAGGCGAATGGTCGGAAATATATGTTTTATTAAAATTACTTGCCGACGGTAGAATTTATGCCGCCGACAGCGACCTGAATAAGCTGGCTGATATTTATTATCCTATATTGAGAATAATAAGAGAAGAAACTAAAGGAGAAATTGTAGAGTATAAGACAGGAGAAAAGATCGCCATATATTTTAACGGTAAAAAAACAAAAGAATTACCGTCTGTCGAATTTAAAAAAGAGTCGGTAGATTTGCTTTTAAAGATCAGCGATAAAAAACTTAAAGGCGCTTTCAGTATTGCAAAAACTGAAAAATTTATGAACTCTATTTTTTGCTATAAAATATCAGCGCCTTCATCAGACAAAAGAGACATAACTATGAAGATATTTGATATAAATACAGGTTATAGTCCGACTGTGGGATTTTCAATTAAATCGGAGTTAGGCTCAGCACCGACGTTGTTAAATGCAGGAAAAACTACAAACTTTATTTATAAAATTATCCATAATTATCCGGATCTGGTTCGTGAAACAAATGAAATATATATAGTAACAAAAAAGAATATCAGCAAAGAAGTTCGCGGTCGCATTAATAATATCATCAACGATAAAGGTTGTATTGAATACTATGACATGAATAACAAAACATTTAAGGACAACTTGGTTCTCATAGACAGCAATATGGATAAAATAATTGCTGAAACTTTACTGTACTATTATAGAGACGGAATAACCGACTGCGATGAATTAGTTTCGAAGTTGGAAAAGGAAAATCCTATGAATTTTGGAAATGTTAATGCCTATAGGTATAAATTTAAAAAGTTTTTAACTGCAGTGGCATTGGGCATGAAACCGGGAACTGTTTGGGACGGAATTGATGAAGCTACAGGGGGATATATAGTGGTTACAAGACAGGGTGAAGTCCTCGCATACCACATATACAACAGAAATTACTTTGAAGAGTATTTGTTAAAAAATACAAAATATGATACACCATCTACATCAAGGCATGAATTCGGAGAAGTCTACAGTGCAGAGGGAGAGGATTTTATTAACCTTAATTTCCAGGTGAGATTTAGAAAATGAAACGAAAGGAACCCATGACCAGAAGTGAAAATATGGCTCGAGTAAAAAATAAGGACACTAAACTCGAAATCTATTTGCGAAAACTTTTGTGGCACAGAGGATTTCGTTACAGAGTAAATTATAAAGAACTTCCCGGTACACCTGATATTTATGTTTTGAAGTACAACACCGCAATTTTTGTAAACGGATGCTTCTGGCACATGCATGAAAATTGTAAGCTTTCAACCATTCCGAAGACCAATTATGAGTTTTGGAAGAAAAAGCTTGAAGGCAATGTAAAGAGAGATAAAGAAAACTATAAACAGATTGAAAATATGGGAATAAAAGTAATAGTCGTATGGGGCTGTGAAATTAAGCAAATGAAAAAAGATGATTCAATCTTAGAAAATATAATCAATTCGATTATGAATTAAAATAATTTACAAAATATTTTTGGGTTAAAAAAAGAGGCTATGTTTCCATAGCCTTTATTTTTATTTCAATCCTCTGGCAAAAGTTTATTCAAGCACGGCTACCAATTCGCCGCTTTCTACTATTGAACCTACTTCCGTCAATATGGATTTTATTTTACCCGAGTGGTGTGCCACTATATTTGTTTCCATTTTCATGGCTTCTATTACCATTAGGGAGTCGCCTTTTTTAATTTCCTGTCCTTCTTTTACAAGGACCGCTACGACTTTGCCGGGAATTGAAGAGCCGATTTGCTTTTCATCCATCGGGTCTGCCATTGCTGTCTTTTTCTTTTTAACCGTAGATGTTACTGAGTTTTTGTCTTCTATCTTTACGATTCTTCTGTTGCCGTTTATTTCAAAGAGGACATTTCTTTCGCCGTTTTGATCCATCTTGCCTACTTCTATCAGTGTGACGATTAAATTCTTGCCGACATCAAGAGGTATCTCGGCAGTCTCTCCTTCCATGAGACCGTGGAAGAATATTGCAGAGGGCATTCGCCAAAGGTCGCCGTTTCTTCTTACTGCCTTTAAATAGTCTTCATATACTTTGGGATAGAGAGCGTATGCCAACAGGTCTTCTTCCGTGGGCTCAAATTCAAATTTTTCTTTCAAATAATCTCTGTCTTTGTCAAAGTCTTCGTCTTCCAACAATTGTCCCGCTCTAACTGTAATGGGTTCTTGGCCCTTTAATACGATTTTTTGCAGGTCTTTTGGAAATCCTCCCAAGGGTTGACCCATCATGCCTTTGAAAAATGATACGACGGAGTCGGGGTAGTTAAGTTGTGCGCCTTTTTCTAAAATGTTTTCAGGGGTCAAGTCGTTTTGTACCATGAAGATTGCAAAGTCTCCCACCATTTTTGACGACGGTGTTACTTTGATCAAATCGCCCAACATGTCGTTGACCTTCTTATACATTTCTTTTACTTCTTTAAATTTATATCCCAGGCCGAAGCTTTCCACTTGCGGTTTCAAGTTGGAGTATTGGCCGCCGGGGATTTCGTATTTGTAAATTTCCGTTGAGCCTGTCTTTAAATCCGATTCGAATTTTTGGTATATAGGTCTTATTGTTTCCCAATACTTGTTTACTTCTTCTATCTTGTCAAGGTCAAGGCCTGTGGCTCTGTCTGTGTATTCAAGTGCAGCTACTACGGAGTTTAAGGCAGGTTGTGATGTGAGACCGCTCATTGCGTTTACCGCAAGGTCTACTATGTCCACTCCCGATTCGGCAGCCATAAGTACAGTGGCTACTCCGTTACCTGTGGTGTCGTGGGTGTGTAGGTGTACGGGAATTGTAAGTTCGTTCTTCAATGCCTTTAACAATTTTCTTGCGGCATAGGGCTTTAACAGTCCCGACATATCTTTAATTGCAAAAATATTTGCTCCGGCACGTTCCAATTCCTTTGCGCCCTTTACATAGTATTCAAGGGTGTACTTGTCTCTCTTCTCGTCTAATATATCACCTGTGTAGCACATTGCCGCTTCGGCGATTTTACCGTTTGCTCTAACTTCGTCTATGGAGAGTTTTACATTTTCAATCCAGTTTAGTGAGTCGAATATTCTGAAGACGTCGATGCCGTTTTCCGCAGATTTTTTTATAAATCTCTTTACAACATTGTCGGGATAGTTCTTGTATCCCACGGTGTTGTTGCCTCTAAGGAGCATTTGCGTAAGGATGTTGGGCATTGCTTCTCTAAGAAGTGTAAGTCTTTCCCAAGGGTCTTCCTGTAAGAATCTGTACGCCACGTCAAAGGTTGCACCGCCCCACATTTCAGATGAGAATAAATCTCCCATGAGATAGTTGGTTGCCTTTGCAATTTTTAATATATCCGTGGTTCTAACTCTCGTCGCCATTAAAGATTGGTGAGCGTCTCTCATTGTGGTATCTGTAATTAAAAGTCTGTTTTGATCCAATATCCACTTCGAGAATTTTTCCGCACCAAGTTCGTCAAAGATTTGCTTTGTCCCTCTTTGTTCTTTTTCTTCAAAGGCGGGGACTGCGGGTATGTCAAATCTCTTTTGTTTTTTAACAGGGGAGTTTACAACTATGTCTCCAAGGTAGTTCATAAGTCTCAGCTCTTGGTCCACTTGTGTCTTAAATTCAAAGAGCTCCGGATGGTTTTCTATAAAGGATGTGGTGCATGTGCCTTCTCTAAATTCTTTTGAGTTTAATACGTTTAATAAAAATCCGCCGTTTGTCTTTACGCCGCCAATTTTTGTCTCTCTTATGGCACGAATTGCTTTGTGAATTGTATCTTCCCATTCACGGGAGTGGGTGATGACCTTTACAAGCAAGCTGTCGTAGTAGGGAGTTATAATTGCTCCCGTGTAGCCGTTGCCGCCGTCAAGTCTTACTCCGAATCCCGATGAGGATCTGTAGAGAGATATTTGACCTGTATCAGGGGCAAAGTTGTTAAGGGGATCTTCCGTTGTAATTCTACATTGAATTGAATATCCGTTTTCTTTAACTGCATCTTGGGAAGGAATATTTATCTCCTTGTCCTTTAAGGAATATCCTTCGGCGATTAATATCATGGACTGTACAATGTCAATGCCCGTTACCATTTCACTTACAGTGTGTTCAACTTGGATACGGGGATTAACTTCTATAAAGTAGTGGTTAAAGTCTTTGTCTACTAAGAACTCAACTGTGCCTGCACTTTTATATCCGATGCTCTTTGCAATTTTAAGTGCGTCCTTTAAAATTTCTTCTCTCACATTTAAAGGCACACCTATTGCAGGAGTAAACTCTACAACTTTTTGGTGACGTCTTTGAATAGAGCAGTCCCTTTCGTATAGGTGGACAATGTTGCCGTAGTTGTCGCCTAAAATTTGGACTTCAATGTGTTTGGGATTTTCCAAATACTTTTCTATAAACATTGCGTCGGAGCCGAAGGCCTTTAATGCTTCGTTCTTTGCGTTGTGGAAGTTGGTAAGTAGCTCTTCTTCACTTCTTACAACTCTCATACCTCTACCGCCGCCACCTGCAGCTGCCTTTAACATGACGGGATAGCCTGCATCTTTGGCAAACTCAACTGCTTCCTTGTCAGTTCTGATAGGCTTTTCAATGCCGGGTATGGTCTTGACATCGGCCTTAGTTGCCACGATTTTTGATTCGATTTTATCTCCGAGCATATCAATAATATCGGAGCCGGGTCCTATAAAAGTTATGCCTGCTCTTTCGCACCTTCTTGCAAACTCGGCATTCTCTGCCAAAAATCCGTAGCCCGGATGTATTGCATCAACATCTTTTTGCAAAGCAAGGGCAATAATTTCATCCATGTCAAGATAGGCATCAAGGGGAGACTTGCCCTGTCCTATTAAGTAGGACTCATCAGCCTTTGTTCTAAATAAGGCAAGGGAATCTTCCGCAGAATATATTGCCACGCTTTCAATGTCTAATTCACGACATGCTCTGAAAATACGTATGGCGATTTCGCCGCGGTTTGCGACTAAAATTCTTTTAAATTTTTTAATCTTATTCATAATAAACCCCTTCCAACAATTTTATTTATTATATCACTCTTTAAGTTATAATGTATCCTATGAGAAACATCTTAATTATTTTTATTATTTTAATATTTTTTTACTTTTATAATTATTTTGAGTGCAGAGTATTTAAAATTAAAAAGGAAAAATTTCACTTGGGCAAATCTTTAAAAGGCATACTCATTACCGACTTTCACGACAACAAAATTAATTTGGAGAAGCTAAGTGATGAAGTGGAAAGATTTAATCCCGACGTGGTCCTCTTAGGGGGAGATATTGTTTCGAGGGATACATGTGAGTTTAAAAACATTGAAAACTTTTTAAAGATATTTAAAGGACATAGGACTTTATTTGTCATGGGCAATCACGAAGAGGAGAATAAGGACCTTAATACTTTTCTCGGTCTCTTAAATAAATACAATGTCACTAACTTAGGCGAGATAGAGTATGTGGAGATAAAGGGCGTGAGAATTTACGGTAACTTTTCGCCGAAAAATGTTTTGTATGAATGTTATGTAAATATTTTACTCTCTCATAGCATCTCATACTTCTTTAGAGAAAATTTAAACTACGACCTTAACCTTTCAGGCCACACTCACGGGGGACAGGTGAGGCTTCCCTTTGTAGGCCAAATCATTGCACACGGTTACAAATTTTTTCCAAAGTATTCTATGGGAAGGTATGAGGTTGGTAAAAGCCTTTGTTATATTTCGGGAGGCCTTGGCAACTCCGTCTTTCCTATAAGATTTTTAAACAGAGTTTCCATTACGGAGTTTGAAATAAATTAATATGCCATAATTACTTAACGACATAAAAGATAGGAGAGGTAGCTTGTTAAGAGAAAATTTTAAAAAATCAGTTATGGCAGTTGTACCTGTCGTAGTGATGTACTCATACTTTTTTTCACATACTTGGATATTGACAATGTTCTACTCTTCAGATTTTTAATCGGTGCCTTGCTTGTAATGATAGGCATGGCAATATTTTTATTGGGCGCGGAAATAGCAATTGAAGAGATTGGTATTAACATGGGAAGAGTCATAAGCAAATTAAAGACTTTGCCGTCCATGTTTTTATTCGGCAGCTTTTTAGGATTTTTAATTACAGTTGTGGAGCCTGACCTTATGATTTTGGCAAAGCAAGTGGAAAGCGCCACAGGGGGAGTAATTCCCACAACACTTACTGTAATAGTTGTCGCCCTTGGTGTGGGCGTTATGGTGGGATTCGGTTTTTTGAGAATTTTAAAAGACTTTCCCATTAACAAATTCTTTACAATTTTTTACGCCATAGCATTCCTGCTCTTCTTCTTTACAATGGAAGAGTTTCACGGCATGAGCTTTGATGCCTCGGGAGCGACTACAGGCACAATGACCACACCGTTTTTGTTGGCGCTTGCCTTAGGGGTTTCATCTCTTAAAGGTTCAAAGGGCTCCGACGACAGCTTCGGACTTGTAGGTATTGCCTCGGTAGGTCCCGTCATTGCCGTCCTTATTATGAGCTTTTTTGTAAAGGAACCGACGAGTATGCCAATAAGCGTTGAAGGAACAACTGCGGGCATGGGAGAGTATCTCTTAAACGCATTTATCCATTCGGTTAAAGATACTTTTTACGCAATAATTCCTTTAATATTAATATTTTTGATCTTTAACAAATTTATTTTTAAGCTTACCAAACGTGAGTTTATGAAAATTATTTTCGGTCTTATTTACACCTTTGTGGGACTTGTAATTTTCCTAACAGGTGTGTCGGGAGGATTTATGTCCCTGGCACAGGAAATAGGTATGGAAATTTCAAAAAACAATCCGTGGCTTTTACCCTTTATCGGATTTATCTTCGGAATGGTAATTGTAACGGCTGAACCGGCGGTCTACGTTTTGTCTACTCAAGTGGAAGACGTGACGGGAGGTTCCATCTCAAGGCGCATGATTATGGTCACACTATGTATAGGTGTTGCTATTGCAGTATGCCTGTCCATGGTGAGAATGTTGGTGCCGGGAGTTAAACTTTGGATGTTCCTATCTGTAGGATTTTTGGCATCTCTTATACTTTCGTACCGCATACCGAAAATTTTCGTAGGCATTGCCTTCGACTCGGGGGGGAGTGGCATCGGGACCTATGACAGCAACATTTCTCCTCGCTCTTAACCAAGGGGCGGCATCACAAATTCCTACAGCCGATCTTTTGATTCACGGCTTCGGAGTTATTGCATTAGTTGCAATGATGCCTGTAATATCAATTTCAGTCTTAGGATTAATTTATAAAATAAAGGCACAAAAGGCAGGTGTTAATATTGAATAGTAATTTGTCACTGTTTATCGCAATAGTAGGTCAAGGACAATCTCACAAGGTCATGGACTGCTGTAGAGAAAACTTAGGCACAATGGGAGGGACTTACCTCTATGTGGAAGAGCTTTTGCAAAAATCTTTTTTAAAGTGGCTTCGCATTGAAACTGTGAGAAAGGAACTTCTCTTTGCATTAATACCTACAGACAGAGAAGATGAGTATGTAGAAAAAATAGAGGAAAGATTTCACCTTTTCTATGACAAAAACGGATACGGATTTATTGCCGAAATAGACTATGCAATGGGAATTAAATCTGAAAATCAATTTGAACAAAAGGGAGATGAGAGTGTGGGCATAAAGGCACTGTTTGTAATTGTGGACAAGGGAAATGCGGATGAAGTATGTGAAATGGCAAATAAAAAAGGCACCAAAGGTGCCACTATTATTCACGGCAGAGGTACAGGCTCTCACATAGCACATCCCATATTTGACATGGTAATAGAACCGGAAAAAGAAATAATAATGTTATTACAGCAAGAAGACAAAGTGGAACAAATTTCAAAAGACATTAGCGAAAGATTTAAATTTAATAAGCCGGGCACGGGAATATTATTTGTAATGGACGTAAAAAAGACCGTGGGCATATACGACGAAGAGAAGGCATAGCCTTCTTTTTTTATGTGAGTGTGCAATAAAAAAAGCGTAGAGTTAATCTACGCTTTTAATTATTAATTCTATTGTTCTATATATGCGTCTTTAAACATTAGTGATGCACTTGTAGTCAAGTACCAGCCCTTTACTTTTTCGCTCATCATTAGTGAACTTGCTCTGTAGAATAGAGGTAGGAAAGGATAGTCATTCATCATAAGTGTTTCAGCTTCTCTCATTAATTCCATTGCTTTAACAGGGTCTTGTTCTACTTGTGCTTGATCTATTAACTTGTCATATTCAGGATTTGAATACTTGGTCAAGTTGTTAAGATCGGTGCTGTAGAAAAGTGCCATAAAGCTCATCGGGTGCAAGTAGTCTGCGTTCCATCCCATGGCAGCTACGTCGTATTTGTCAGCCTTTACATTTTCATAATATACTGCCCATTCTTCTGTAGTTATGTTTACATTAATGCCCAAGTTGTCTTTAAACATTTGTGCAAGGGATTCAACTATAAGTTTTACTTGCGGGTCTGAGTAGTAGGACAGTTCCAAAGTCGGGAAGCCTTCTCCGTTTGGATAGCCTGCGTCTGCAAGTAATTGTTTAGCTTCTTCTATACTTGCAGTATCTTTAATGTCAAAGTCACCTCTGCCATCTGTAAAGTCTTTGCCCCCTGCAACATATCCTTGAGGTACCAATGCTGATGCAGGTATGTCTGCACTTTGAAGTACGTTGTTAATTAAAGCTTGTCTATCTACTGCAAGGTTAAGTGCCTTTCTTACTCTTACGTCGTCAAAAGGTTTCTTGTGAATATTAATTAAATAATATGTTTCGGAGAATCCCGGAATGATGTAGTAGTCGTCGGACTCTTGTTTTAATCTGGGCACGTCTGCAAGAGGTACGGATCTTATACCGTCTACCTTGCCGCTTTCAAATGCGGTAAGTGCTGTGGATTGGTCTTTAATGTATCTGAAAGTTATTTTTTCCATCTTAACATTGTCGGCGTCCCAATAGTTTTCGTTCTTTTCAAGTGTAACTGATTCGCCAAGCTTCATGTCTGTAATCTTGAAAGGTCCGTTGCAAATATATGTCTCAGGTTTTGTAGTCCACTTGTCACCGTTGGCTTCAATAGTTGCCTTTTGTACCGGGTCATATACCCACATGCCCAACATATCCAAGAAGTATGGAGCAGGTTTTGTAAGTTTAATAACAAGTGTGTCGGGATCCGGGCATTCAACTCCAAGTTCTCCTGTGCCGTTTTGGAAAAGTTCTGCAGCTCCTTCAATATAGTCTGTCAAGAACGACACATATTGAGCCGTAGTAGCAGGATCCAATACTCTCATCATTGAGTACTTAAAGTCTTCAGAAGTTAAATCGGAGCCGTCGGACCACTTAAGTCCTTTTCTCAAATGGAAGGTGTAGGTCTTGCCGTCTTCTGAAATATCCCAAGACTCTGCAACGCCGGGTATTATTTCGTTGTTTCTGCTGTAGTTTACAAGTCCTTCAAAGCAGTTTACCAAAAATACTGAAGCAAATGAGTTGCTTGTAATGCCGGGGTCAATGCCGTCAGGTTCGTTGGAGAGAACAAAAGTCATTTCGTTTTTGTCGTCCCCTGTGGTCTCTTTCTTTTCTTCCGTGGCAGGTTCTTTTTCTTCTTCAACTTCTTCGCCCTTATTTGCGCTGTTGCCGCAAGCTGAAAGAATTAAAATCATTGCCAAAATTAGTGCTAACCAAGATTTCTTTTTCATTTTATCCCTCTCTTCTTATTTATTATATAAATGACAACTTACAAAGTGTTTCGGCGCCACTTCTTTAAACTCCGGCTTTACTTCTTTGCAAATGTCCATTTTATATCTACAACGTGTGTGGAACCTACATCCTGTAGGCGGATCTATGGGGCTTGGTATATCGCCTTCGATTCCCGCTTCTCTGTCTATACTTTTGTTTGTCGGGTCGGGAAGAGGAATACTTGATAAAAGTCCCTTCGTATACGGGTGGAGAGGACTTCTGTATATGTCTTCTCCTTCGTCCAACTCCACAAGTTCACCTAAGTACATTACACCTACCGTGTCACTTACATATTTAACCATTGAAAGGTCGTGAGCTATAAAGAGATAGGTGAGATTTAATTTTTCCTGAAACTCAATTAATAAATTTATTATTTGAGCTTGAATACTTACATCAAGTGCGGAGATAGGCTCGTCGCAAATAATTACATCGGGCTTTAGTATAAGTGCCCTTGCAATTCCGATTCTCTGCCTTTGACCTCCTGAGAACTCATGAGCGTAACGAGTCAAGTGCTCTCTTGAAAGTCCCACTTGATTTAATATCTCTTCAATGATTTCGTTTTGCTCGTTCTTGTTATTTGTAATGTTGTGAGCAACCAAGGGCTCCGCTATTATGTCTCTTACTGTCATACGAGCGTTTAAAGAGGCATAGGGGTCTTGGAATATCATTTGAATTTTTTTCCTGTAGGGAAGGAGTTCTTTTTGGGAGAGTTTTGTAATATTATCTCCGTCTAAAAATATTTCTCCCGAGGTAGGCTCGTGAATTCTTATTATCGTCCTTGCACACGTGCTCTTGCCGCATCCGCTTTCTCCTACAAGTCCCAAGGTCTTGCCTTTATCTATTTTAAAACTGACATTGTCAACTGCGTGGACAAATTTGTCTTTTCGTCCCGGCACTTCAAAATGTTTAGAAAGATTTTTTACTTCAAGCATTTCTTACCTCCCTGAAAGGATTGCCTTCCTGTCTCAGTCCTTCCTCTGTCTGTAAGTGACACAGGGAGTAGTGGTCTTTTGAAATTTCAACCATTGGAGGAAGTTCATCTCTACATATTACGCGAGCATACTTGCAACGTGGTGCAAAGGGACATCCCTTTGGCGGGTTTAACATGTCCGGGGGCGACCCTGCAATGGGGTGAAGCTTTTCATCCTTACTTTGATCCATTGAAGGAAGGGATTTAAAAAGTCCCATTGTATATGGGTGGGAGGGATTTTTAAACAGCTCCTCAATTGGCGAGGACTCCATTATCAGTCCGCCGTACATTACAATAACTCGCGTGCAAATTTGCGCCACAACGGCAAGGTCGTGAGTTATAAATATCATACTCATGTCACGCTCTCTAATTGACTCCGCCATTTCTTTTAAAACTTGGTCCTGTATGGTCACGTCAAGAGCTGTTGTGGGTTCGTCGGCAATTAATATTTCCGGATCATTTGCAAGAGCCATGGCAATCATAACTCTCTGCCTCATACCTCCTGAAAATTGGTGAGGATAAAAGCCGTATCTCTTTTCAGGCTCGGGTATCTTTACCTTGCCGAGCATTTCAATTGCACGTCTCTTTATTTCGTCCTTGGGAAGCTTGTTGTGAATGGCAATCATCTCTCCAACTTGCTTGCCGATTGGAATTAAAGGGTTTAGAGAACTCATTGGGTTTTGGAATATCATTGCAATGTCCTTGCCTCTTACTCCTCTGACTTCCTTCATATTCATCTTTACAATGTCCTTGTCGTTAAAGAGGATTTCACCTTCTTTAATCTTTCCGTTCTCAGGCAGAAGCTTCATTATACTCATGGAAGTGACACTCTTTCCGCTGCCGGACTCTCCAACAATGCCGAGGGCTTCTCCTTTTTTCAAATCAAAACTCACGCCTCGCACAGCTTGGACTTCGCCCTTACTTGTAAAAAATGAAGTTTTTAAATTTTTTATTTCTAAAAGATTCATAAAGCACCTACTTTTTAAGCTTAGGGTCTAAGGCATCTCTAAGGCCGTCACCCACATAGTTAAAGGCGAACATTATAATACAGATTACAAGTGCCGGCAAAAACAGTTGATAGGGAGAGGACTTTAAAGTTTGAAGGGCGTCGTTACACATTGTTCCAAGTGATGCCATTGGCGGTGCAATACCTAAGCCGATAAAGCTTAAAAATGCTTCCATAAAAATTGCCGAAGGTATTAACATTGTAGCCGTAACTAAAATGGGTCCCATTGCATTGGGGAGCAAGTGGTTAAACAAAATATATTTGTTACTTGATCCGATGGTCTTTGCTGCAAGGACAAACTCATTGTCCTTTAGGGAAATAATTTGTCCCCTTACAACTCTTGCCATATCTACCCAGTAGACCATGGAGAGAGCCACCACAATACTTACAAATCCGTTTTCCAAAAATACCATGATAAGTATTACGTAAAGGGTTAGGGGAATGGTGGAAATAATATCTACAATTCTCATCATTATATTGTCCGTCATTCCTCCGATGTAGCCTGCAATACCGCCGTAAAGTATTCCGATTACCAAGTTTACAACAGTTGCGACAAAGGCGACGATTAAAGATATACGTGAGCCGTACATCAGCCTTGCCAAAATATCTCTGCCGAGAGCATCAGTGCCTAAGAGGTTTTCTTTGTTCCAAAGAGTGACGCCTTTTTTAAGTCTTTTGCCTTGGTCGTTTAAAATTGTTGCAGGTTTCTTTTGATAGGACAAAGTAATTTCTTTGCCCTCGTCTTCCAAATATATTTCTTTTTTGGCTTCGTCTTCTTTTACCTTTGTAACGGCGCCTAAAAGTTTGCCGTCTTCAGATACCTTTATCACTCTCATGTTTCCAGTTATGTAGTAGAGGTTGTCACCGTATCTTACAAGGGAAAGCCTTGGTGGCATATTTGCATAGTCCAAGTTTTGTCCGTCATAAGTATGGTGAGTGAATAAAGGTCCTATAAAGGCGAATATTATTAAAAGAATAATTGCACACACACCTATTAAAGCAGGCTTGTTGGATCTGAATCTCCTCCACACGTCTTGGCTGAAGGTGGTGTTTTCGCCGTAAATTTTTTCCTGTTCAGTTTTATCTATAACTAACGGTTCCCATTTATTTAAATTAGTTTCCACATTACACCTCAGCTGTCTAAATTAATTCGCGGGTCGATTAAGACGTAAAATATATCTACAACAAGTATCATCGACACTAAAAATGTGGCATAGAACACAGTCATTCCCATAATAGCCGTATAGTCCCTTTGAGCAACGGAGTCTACAAAGTAGACGCCCATGCCGGGAATTGCAAAAACTTTTTCAATGACAAAAGATCCTGTCAAAAGCCCTGCAACTGTGGGGCCTAAAATTGTAACTACAGGTATGAGAGAGTTTCTCAAAGCGTGTCTTGTAATGACCTTGGCTTCTGAAAGCCCCTTCGCCCTTGCTGTTCTTATGTAGTCCTGATTCATAACTTCAAGTAGAGAAGACCTCATAAGTCTTGCAATAAAACTTAGCGAGTAACCGCCCATTGCAATGACGGGAAGGACATATCCCTTCCACGTGTCCACTCCGTAGACGGGAAGGATTTCCAACTTGTATGAGAACAAATATATAAGTGCCGTGGCGACGACGAAGGACGGGATGGTAACTCCCAAGGTCGCTATAGTCATGACGAGGCCGTCCTGCCACTTGCCGTTTTTAATTGCCGCCCATATTCCAAGTGGAATGGAAGCCACAAGGACAAAGATTAAAGTAATGCCCCCCAACTTTGCAGAGACGGGGAAGCCATTACTGATAAAGTCGTTGACAGTTTTACCTTGATATTTAAAAGACGGACCGAAGTCAAAGGTCAGTACTCCTTTTAAGTAGCTGAAAAATTGTTTCGGCAAGGGGTCGTTGACATGGTACTTCTCGTTTAAAGCCTCTTCAATCTTGGGGTGAAGTTGTTTTTCATTGGAGAAAGGTCCCCCGGGCACAGCGTGCATCATTATAAAAGTAATTAATAAAATAAAGAACAGCGTCACAATCATGAGAGCTATTCTTTTTGCCAGATATTTTTTCATCTTTCCTCCTTTTATCAAGTAAAGTGATAATGTTGTAAGTATTATACAACAAATTACAAATATTAAAAGTAAAAATTTAAAATAATTTTCAAAAAGTTTTTTGTATGTGGAAAATATAAATTACTTTTTGCAATAATAAATAAAAAAAAGAGGGCAAGCCCTCTAAAAATTTTAACTCTATGATCTTTTTAGTATATCTTCAAATATGGTGAGAAGTTCGGCGGGAATTATAAACTCGTAGTACTTGCCGCCCTTCTTCTCAAAGAGATAGATCCACCCCATGTGTGAAAACTTTTTAAGATTAATGTAAAGATTCTCGTCGGTGTAGTCTACGGCGCCGTTATAAAAATCATAAAAGGCCTGTTGCTCGGAAGGCTCCATCTCCATAAGCTTCTTCTCAAAATTTTTTTCGATTTGCGCTGCAAGTGCCTGTAAACTTTCTCCTTCGCACTCATAATTTTTTGAAATTGCATTTATATAATCTTCGTGTGCGACGGGAAGTATGTCGGAAAGGGTCTCAAGTGTCTCTCCTAAAATTATTTCCTTTGCAAAAAATTCGCTTATAAAACTGCTCATTTTACCTCCTCATAATATCTCATGGCTCCGTCGTGTATGGGAAGACCTGCCAAGTCCTCCTGTGCATTTTCTATACTTACATCCCTAAGTGATGGATTTGATTTCTTAAGCTCGTCCAAATTTTCAAAAAAACTTTTCGTCAGCCTGTATGCCAACACATCGTCCATGTCCTTTGTGGCATAGAGGACCATTTTAATTGCAGAGGTACTTATATCTCTGTCAATTTTTTCATAGGTACCCTTCTTTATAGTGTACTTTGAATACCAAGGGTATGCTTCAATTAAATTGTCTAAAAATTCTTCGTCCAATGATAACAAGGTACAGTTTGCCGTGGAAGTTAGCTCCATGACCTTTGAGTTTGGCACGCCGCTCATAATAAAGACGCCGCTTAACTGTTTGTTTCTAATTAAGTCAGACGCTTCATCGGGACCCATGTACTGAAGCTTAAAGTCTGTGGGATCAAGTCCCGACACCTTTGCGTGGGCGTTAAACTCATCAACGGTTGTGCTGCCGTATGCACCGGGCGCAAAGGAAATTTTTTTTATATCGGAAAATTTTTCCACGCCCTTGTCCTTAGTGACTACAATTTGATTTGGATTGTAATAAAGGCCGAAGAGGATGCGCAGGTCTTTATTCGGTCGTCCTTCAAAGACACCTTCCCCCATGTAGCTTTGGTACACAACACTTGTGACACCCATGGACACTTGTGCTTCCTTTGCGTAAATTAAATTTAAATTTTCAATGCCCCCGTTTGAGCCTTGACTTACGGCTCTCACATCTTTTAAATCTTCGTTCCAAGTTGTGGCGATGGAATTCCCCAAACTGTATAGGACTCCCGAAGGAGATGCGGTGGGAATATTAACGGGAATTTTTTTCTCACAAGAGGTGGCGAAAATTATTGCCACAACCAATATAAAAATTTTAAAAAACTTTTTCATTTTTTCTCACCAAGTAAATTATAGCAAAACCTAAAATTGAAATTATATCCGTCACAAGTCCCGGGTCAATGGAAAGAAATCCCAAGATTAATAGAAGGAGAGAGTAAACCGAATTTAATTTCCCTCTATAGTATCTTATTGTGCCCGCCGTAATTAAAAATGTGCCGAAGAACATTGTAATTATTTTCCAAATTAATACAGGAGTTAAAACATTCAGCTCAATAATTTCCGGATTTATTAAAAAGAAAAAGGGAATTACAAAACCCGCCAAGGCAATTTTAACTGCAATAAGAGAAGTCTCTCTCATATTCGAGCTCGCAATGGAACTTGCCACATAGGAAGATATGGCAACAGGCGGCGTAATATTTGCAAGGCAGGCATATATTAAGCAAAACATGTGAGCCGCAATGGGGTTTGCTCCCGACTTGATTAAAATCGGAACTGCAACGGAGCTTACCACTACATAGGCGGCAACTCCCGGCACACCCATGCCGAGGACTACTGAGACCAACATTACCAATATTCCCGTAAGGAGCAAGTGATCCGTGCCCAGCAAGTTAATAATAAAGTTGCCCAGTAAAAGTCCTATACCTGTTAAAGAAACTGTGCCGATAATGATGCCGATAATCATACATGAAAGACCGACAACTACCATGGACGTAGCACCTTCACATAGAGCCGTAACAATGTCATCAAATGTCATCTTGTCTTTTGTAAAATAAGTAGAGATGATTGCAACGCCAATTGCGATAATTGCGGAAAAAATCGGAGTGTATCCCATTAAAAGTAAAATAATAATTACAGGTAGAGGTAAAAACAAAATGCCCTTCTCTTTTAAATTTGTTTTAAATTCAGCTTCAGTTATTTCAAAATTTGAAAGCATGTCGTTTTTCTTTGCTTCAAGATCAACTGACTTGTATATGCCGAAGTAGTAGAGAGCAGCAGGAACTGCCGCGGCAATCATGACTTTGCTGTAGGGAATGCCCAAGAGCTCCGCCATAATAAATCCCGCCGCGCCCATTACAGGGGGAGTAAATTGCCCTCCTGTAGACGCCGCCGCTTCAACTGCACCGGAGAATTCGGGAGAGAAGCCGGACTTTTTCATCATGGGAATTGTAATAGTTCCTGTCGTCGCCACATTTGCAACTGCGGAACCGTTAATCATACCTAAAAGAAGTGATGAGATGACACTTACTTTTCCAGCGCCGCCATAGGACTTTCTGACAAAGTACAGAGCCGTGGTATTGATAAAGTCGGAGAAGCCTGAGTGTTTTAAAAAACTTCCTAATATTACAAATAAGAAGATATATGAGCTGCTTGCCGAAATGCCCACACCGAAGATGCCCTGTGTACCCCATACCATGTAGTTTAATACACGCCTTACGGAGTAGCCGTTGTGACCTAAAATGCCGGGGAGGTACTTGCCGAAAAAAGTATAGGCGATAAAGATTAAAGCTAAAATTAAAATTGAAGGGGCGGACAAGTATCCCGCCACAAAAAGTAAAATCAAAATCACAAGTGCCACAAAATTTTCATATGGATCTGTAAGCCCGAAGAGTTTTACTACGGATTTATATTTGAAGAAATAAATTCCGAAGAAAACAATTGTGAGAACTGCCAAGGTAATCTTCCAAGGCTTTTTTAATTTATCGGACATTAAAAAAGAAAGGGTGATCAAGAAACACCCGTGGAATATTCTAAGGTTAGCGGCATCGGTTTTTGCGAAGCTCAAGAGATAAATTTGAAACAAAACTGCCGTAGCCAATATGTATTTTGAAACTTTTGAAAAATTTTTCATAATAACCTCACACTTTAGACTATTTTACATTTTAAATTGATTAAATAAAAGTCAAAACTTTGCTATAATAGCATCGGAGGAAAAATGAGCAGTTTAATAATTTATAAAACAGTTTACGGATTTTCAAAAAAATACGCCCTGTGGCTTTCAAAAAGTCTTAATGCCAACATGATTGACGTGGAAAAAATTGAAGATGAAGAGAGAGCGGATATAGAAGTTTACGAAAATATTATCTTCGTCTCAGGTGTATATGGACTTCAAATTTCAATCATGCCCTTTATCTACGACAACTACAACTTGATTAAAGACAAGAAAATTTATGTATTGGCAGTAGGGCTACACGATATGACAAGTGAATACATAGAGATTTTAAAAAGCAAGAACGATATGAGGGGTGCAAAACTTTACTACGCAAAAGGCGGCTGGGCTAATGAGGACTTGACACTTCAAGACAAGGCTCAGGTGAGATTTTTGGCGAGCATAAGAGTTGCAATGAACCCCCACTACAAGTATTTTAGAAAAATTTTAAAAGAAAACTTGGGCAAGGACACGGACTACACGGACAAAAAGTATATTGAGCCCTTAATATCAGATATAAGAAAGGATAGTTCTGAAAGTGAGGAGATGTTATGAAGAAGGCAGTAGGCATATTAATTTTACTTATGATTTTGACATTGGGAGTTTTTGCAGAGGAGTATCAAGACTTTCAACCAATTGAACTGGACTTCCAACACATTGAAAATGTAAAAGAAAATGAACCCTTTAAGATAATGAAGAGCAAGCTTTCCATTAAAATGCAATTGCCGGGAGAGGGAACAGTTACTAAAAAATACAACATGGTTGGAGAAAATCCTACCATTGTAGATACGACGGTAAATATAAACGGCACCGACGTTAAGATGAAGGATATTTTTGTAGCTCGCATCAAGGCAAAAAACGGCAAGCAAGGCGAGTTTCACATTCTCTATTCGGAAAAACTTACGGCGGAAGGTTTTGCAAAGCCCTACATGCTCTACAAGGACAAGAAAATTTTAGGACCCAACTACTACTTCACATCTTATTTTAAAGACTTAAAGCCTGTGGAAGATAAAAAGCCGGCGGAAGACAAAAAGCCTGAGGAAGTTATTAAAGAAAAAGAACCTGAAGTAAGAGACAAGGTTGAAACAAATTTTCAAATGTACTTACTGGGACAAAAATTGGACTTTGACAGAAGTTCCGGACTTCCATATATAAACGAAGGAAGGACTATGGTTCCCGTGAGATTAATTTCTGAAAATTTGGACTACAATGTGAGCTGGAATGAAAAGACCAAGGAAGTTTTAATCACCAACGCCTTGGCGGGTAACAAAGAAATAAAAATGCAAATCGGCAACAACATTGCTCAGGTAAACGGAAACAAAGTTGTAATCGATCCGAAGACTAATTTCGTAGCTCCGGAGATTACGGGAGGCAGAACCTTTGTGCCCCTACGATTTGTTGCGGAAAGCATGGGCCTTAAAATTGACTACACAAATAAAAACGGCACACACATTATAAAGATGTATCAATAATATAACGGACAAAGATAATCGGGACTCCCGATTATTTTTTTGCAATTAAAAATAAAAGTAAGAAAACAATTTCACTTTTAAAAATTTTAATCATATTGTATAATAGTTTAAAGATTAAAGCGATTTTTTTAGATATATGGCATTGAGGAGTAGAATATGAAGGATTTTGTTTTTAATGTAAATACAAAGATACTTTTCGGCAAGAAAAGTGTTGAAAAAATCGGAAGAGAATTAAAGGACAGAGGCGTAAAGCACGTACTCTTTTGTTACGGCGGCGGAAGTATTAAGAGAAACGGACTATACGACCGCATCGTAAGTATATTAAAAGAAGAAGGCATAGACTTTTGTGAGCTCTCAGGGATTAAGCCCAACCCTCGCATTGAAAGTGTGAGAGAGGGGGTTAAAATTTCAAGAGAAAACAATGTAGACTTTATATTGGCGGTAGGCGGTGGCAGTACAATTGACTGTGCAAAGGGCATAGCCGCAGGCATACACTACGAAGGCGACCCGTGGGACCTTGTCATAAACAAGGCACCTATTAAAGCCGCAACTCCAATTGGAGCCGTACTTACTTTGGCGGCAACGGGAAGTGAAATGGATCCCTTCGGAGTAATTACAAATCCAAAGACGAAAGAAAAATTAGGTTTCAGTTCTCAGCTTGTACTGCCTGTATTTGCAGTAATGGATCCTACGGTTACCTATACTTTGCCTCAAAGACAAACTATGGCGGGCATTGCGGACATAATGAGTCACACAATGGAAAATTATTTTTCCAAAGAAGAAGACTGCTATTTACAAGATAAATTTGCAGAAGGAATTTTAAAGACCTGTATTAAGTACGCAAGAGTTTTAAAAGAAAATCCGGAGAACTACGAGGCACGCGCCAATGTTATGTGGGCATCTTCGTGGGCAATTAACGGACTTATTTCCACAGGCAAGGGAACGTCTTGGACAGTTCACCCGATAGAACATGAACTGTCAGCCCACTATGACATAACACACGGAGTGGGACTTGCTCTTTTAACTCCGGCATTTTTAACTCACATATTAAGCGACAAGACAGTAAATAAAATTTCTGAATTTGCCTACAATGTATTTGACATTGAACCTACAGAAGATAAATTTAATGATGCGGAAAAAGGCATAGATGCTCTCTATAATTTCTTTAAAGAAATGGACATTCCAATGTCACTTAGAGAACTTTCGATTGATGACTCTCTCTTTGAAGAAATGGCTGAGCATGCTCTTGGCGTATCCACAATTGAAACCAAATCCTATGTATCACTTACAAAGGAAGATATTGTAGAAATATATAGAAAGGCGCTTTGATGAAAAAATATGTTATGGCCTTAGACTCCGGCACGACCAGCAACAGGTGTATAATTTTTGACAAAAAAGGAAATATTGTTTCCATGGCTCAAAAAGAGTTTACACAATATTTCCCGAAACCGGCTTGGGTGGAACAAAGTCCCACGGAAATTTGGTCGACACAAATAGGAGTTTGTGCCGAAGCTTTAAATATAAATAATATTTCGCCAGAAGAAATTGCGGCAATAGGTATTACGAACCAACGGGAGACCACAATTGTCTGGGACAAAAAAACCGGAGACCCCATATACAATGCAATTGTGTGGCAGTGCAGAAGAACTGCAAACTATTGTAACGACCTTAAGAAAAAAGGCTATGAAGAACTGATAAAAGAAAAGACGGGACTTGTAATAGACCCATACTTTTCAGGGACAAAGCTCAAGTGGATTTTAGACAATGTAGAAGGAGCGAGAGAAAGAGCCGAAAGAGGCGAAATACTTTTCGGCACCGTGGACTCATACCTACTTTGGAAACTCACAGGGGGAGTACATGTAACGGATGTGACCAATGCTTCCCGCACCATGATGTTTAATATTCACGACTTAAAGTGGGACGAAGAAATTTTAAAAATTTTAGATATTCCGGTTGAAATGCTTCCGGAGGTAAAAAGTTCTTCAGAAATATACGGCTACAGCCTTAAAAAATTTTTCGGAGCGGAAATTCCAATTGCAGGCATGGGGGGAGATCAACAGTGTGCTCTTTTCGGACAGCTTTGCACGGAAAAAGGCATGGCAAAAAACACCTACGGCACCGGCGCCTTTGTACTTGTAAATACAGGTGACGAAGTTGTAGAAAGCAAGAACGGTCTTTTAAGTACAGTGGCTTGGAAGCTTGGAGACGAAGTTACATATGCCTTGGAAGGAAGTATTTTCGTTGCAGGATCTGCAATACAGTGGCTAAGAGACGGACTACGGCTCATTGACTCCTCGGAAGATTCGGAGTACATGGCAACTAAAGTTAAAGACACAAACGACGTCTATGTCGTGCCGGCCTTTACAGGCCTTGGAGCGCCCTATTGGGACCCGAAGGCCAGAGGAATAATCATAGGACTTACAAGAGGCACAAGTAAGTACCACATAATTCGCGCCACATTAGAGTCTATCGCCTTTCTGTCAAATGACGTTTTGCAAGCTATGGCGGAAGATATGAAGGGCAGCATAAAGCTTTTGAAGGTAGACGGCGGGGCGTCACACAACAACTTTTTAATGGAATTTCAATCAGACATTACGGGAGTTGAGGTTGTAAGGCCGAAAGTTTTAGAGACAACGGCAATGGGAGCTGCTTTTTTTGCAGGACTTGCTGTAGGCTTTTGGAAAGATACAGATGAGCTTAGAGAACTGATTGAAAATGACAGATCCTTTGTTCCGAAGAATAAAGACTGTGAAATTATAAAAAGTAAATGGAAAAAAGCTGTTCAAGCTTGTCTTGGATGGGCATAAGGAGGATATATGGACAGTGTTGATAAAAATATTTTAGAAATTTTAAAAAAAGACGGCAGAATTTCCCTTTCCGAAATCTCAAACAAAGTGGGTCTTTCAATTCCCGCAGTTAGAGAGAGAATTAAAAAAATGGAAGTCTCCGGCGCCATCAAACAATACTCCGTAATTTTAAACAATGAATTTTTCGGAAAAAATTTGGATTGCTATTGTAAAGTGGAGCTTAATCCGACAGAAGGGGCATCAAATATTTTTAAAGAATTTATTTTAGCTGAAGATGCCATCATAGAATGTTATACTATTACAGGAGACTATGAATTTTTGGTACACTTTTTGACGGAAGACACCAAGAGTTTGGAAAAACTTATATTTAAAATGAGAGATTTGGGCATTATAAAGAGAAGTAATACTCAAATAGTTTTATCAAAAATGAAAGGGTAGTAAGGAGTAAAATTGAAAAGATATGAGAAAAAATCCTGTCATCTTTCCACAGGAGAGACCATAGCCTATGTGGAGGCGGGGGAGAATTCCCCGGGCAAAAAGCCGCTTGTATTAATACACGGCAACTACAGTGACATGAAATCCTTTTTTCCTTTAATAGAGGAAATGGAAAATGAATATAAAATTTATGCTTTGGACTTAAGAGGCTTCGGGGAGAGTACATACAACACTCACGCAAGATCGGTAAGGACTTTTGCAAAAGATGTTGTGGACTTTTTCTTTAAAAAGGAAATAAAGGACGCGGTAATTTTAGGATGGTCCTTCGGCGGAGGAGTAGCCCTTGAAGCTGCGGCGGACTTGGCGGGAAGAGTAAAGGGAGTAATACTTTTAAGCTCAATAAGTCCTGACGGATACAAATTCCAATTTACGGAACCTGTAACTTATACAATGTACATGAGAGCTTTCCTCCCCATAACCACTTCCTTATTTGATCCCTTTGTACTGTTTCAGGAAGTCAGAAACTTAATTTCAGACAGAAAGGAAATTGAAAAATTTTTTAAGGAGCTTTTATTTAATGTAAAGGAGCCCTCCCAAGAATACTTGGACATATGTGTGAACGCCATTTTAAAAGAAAGAAATAATGTGGACGTATTTGAAGCCATGACTTCTTTTAATATGTCAAAAGAAAACGGAGCTTTTAAAGGCAGCAGAAGAATACAATATGTAGCCTGTCCGATTGTTCAGTTTCACGGAGAAAAAGATTTGGTCATCCCGTACATGGAAGCGAGACAAGCCACAAGACTTTTGGGCAAGAAGGCAAAGCTTGTTACATTTAAAAACAGTGGACACGCTATAATAAATGACGAACCGGAAAAACTTTTTAGAGAAATTAGAAAATTCTTAAACATGATATTTTTAACCAAGGAGGGACTATGCTCAGGAGATCAAGAACTGATAGGATGATAGCAGGAGTTTGCGGAGGACTTGCCGAATCATTTGGCGTCGACTCTTCGACGGTAAGACTTGTAACCGTACTACTGGTACTTTTCGGCGGACTCAGTGTTTGGATTTATATTATAGCTGCAATATTAATGCCGTTGGAAGACTGAGAGCCTTGAAGAAGATTTAAAGTTTGTATATAATTAATTGGTATTTTATATAGAAAGTTAGGTGAAATTTATGATACAAAAGAACATGCTTATCGGACAAATGATTCAAGCTCATCCTGAAACTGCAAGAGTTCTTATGGAATTCGGCATGGGATGCATCATGTGTCCTTCAAGCCAAATGGAAACTATAGAAGAAGCTGCTATGGTACACGGAATGGACCTTGAAGCTTTGATGCAAGAGTTAAATAAAGTTAGCGGAGAAAATTAATTTAAAGGTCGCAAGTCGGCCTTTTTTTAATTTATGCAATACAAATTTTTTGTATTATAATAACAATTTGTGGAGAGAAATATTTCTTGCATAGATTTTCTCTTCAAAGATTTGACTATACCGTCAAATGATGGTAAAATAAATCGATATTTGAGTTTGAAAGACTACCGACGGGTAGTCTTAAAATCTGCTCGAATAAATTTTAATCAAGGAGGTGCGCAATGCCAACCATTAATCAACTTGTCAGAAAAGGTAGAAAGAAAGTTGAATACAAGTCCAAATCACCGGCACTTGATGTAAACTACGATTCACTTAGAAAAGTTGAAACTACTGTAAACTCACCGCAAAAGAGAGGTGTATGTGTTGCTGTAAGAACTGTAACACCTAAGAAACCTAACTCAGCTCTTAGAAAGGTTGCCAGAGTTCGTTTGACAAACGGATACGAAGTTATGGCTTACATTCCGGGTATCGGACACAACTTACAAGAGCACAGTGTTGTTCTAATCCGCGGCGGAAGAGTTAAAGACCTTCCGGGTGTTAGATATCACATTGTAAGAGGTACTCTTGATACAGCAGGTGTAGATTCAAGAAGACAGGCAAGGTCAAAGTACGGTACAAAGAAACCGAAAGCATAAGAATTATAGAAAAATCTAATATAGATTTTTTGGCTAACGACAAAAGTCGAGTACCAATGAATCGACTTTAATAGTTAAGGAGGGAAGTTATGCCAAGAAAAGGACATGTTCCAAAGAGAAAAGTCTTAGCTGACCCTGTCTATGATGATGTTGTAGTTACAAAACTTATAAACAATGTCATGCTTGATGGAAAAAAGGGAACAGCTCAAAGAATTGTATATGGATCATTCGACATTATTAAAGAACAAACAGGCGAAGATCCGTTAGAAGTATTTTACAAGGCACTAAACAATGTAATGCCTGTATTGGAAGTTAAAGGTAGACGTATCGGCGGTGCTACATACCAAGTACCTATGGAAGTAAGACCGGAAAGACGTCAAACTTTAGGATTAAGATGGATAGTTAACTTTGCAAGAGCTCGTGGCGAAAAGACCATGGACCAAAGACTTGCAAAAGAAATTTTGGATGCATCAAATAACTTAGGCGCAAGCGTTAAGAGAAAAGAAGAGATGCATAGAACTGCAGAAGCCAACAAGGCATTTGCACACTATAGATGGTAATTAGGAGGAAATATGCCTAGAGATATAGACCTAAAGCATGTAAGAAACATCGGTATTATGGCTCACATTGACGCGGGCAAAACAACAACTACCGAACGTATTCTTTACTATGCGGGCAAAATTCACAAAATAGGTGAAACTCATGAAGGCGGAGCCCAAATGGACTGGATGGAACAAGAAAAGGAAAGAGGTATTACAATTACTTCTGCCGCAACAACAGCCATTTGGAAAGGATATAAATTAAATATAATCGACACACCGGGACACGTTGACTTTACAGTTGAAGTAGAGAGATCTCTAAGAGTTCTTGACGGTGCGGTTGCACTTTTCGACGCGAAAAGCGGTGTAGAACCTCAATCTGAAACAGTTTGGAGACAATCCGACACCTATCATGTACCTCGTATCTCTCACATTAACAAAATGGACGTAACAGGTGCAGACTTTTTCAGAAGTGTGGACACGATTAGAGATAAATTACACGGAAATCCCGTGCCGATTCAAATACCCATGGGAGCTGAAGAAAATTTCATCGGAATGATTGACCTTGTGGAAATGAAGGCTGAAATTTACAAAGACGAAATGGGAACGCAAATAGAAATTACAGATGTGCCTGAAGAATACATGGAAAGCGCTCTAAAATGGAGAGAAAACATGATTGAAAAGGCTTCTGAATATGATGAAGACTTAATGATGGCTTATTTGGAAGGCGAAGAAATTTCTGATGACATGATAAAAAATGCGATTAGAAAAGGAACCGTAGCTTGTAAGATGAACCCTGTAACTTGCGGATCATCATACAAGAACAAGGGCGTTCAACTTCTACTTGATGCAATAATAGATTATCTTCCTTCACCACTTGATATTCCTGCAATTACAGGAACTGAAGTTGGTGGAGACGAAGTTTTAACAAGACATGCATCAGATGACGAACCTTTCTCAGCATTGTCATTTAAAATTGTAACAGACCCATATGTAGGTAAGCTTTGCTACTTCAGAGTTTACTCAGGTACATTAAAAGCAGGCTCATATGTATACAATGCTACAAAGGGCAAGAGAGAAAGAATCGGACGTATTCTTCAAATGCACGCCAATAAGAGACAAGAAATTGAAGAAATACATGCAGGAGAAATTGCCGCAGCCGTAGGTCTTAAAGACACAACTACGGGAGATACACTTTGTGATGAAAAAGCACCTTTAATACTTGAAAACATGGAATTCCCGGAACCGGTAATTTCAGTAGCTATTGAACCTAAGACAAAGGCATCACAAGACAAGATGGCAATAGCACTTCAAAAATTGGCGGAAGAAGACCCGACTTTCAGAACATACACTGACGATGAAACAGGACAAACAATTATCGCGGGTATGGGAGAACTTCACTTAGATATAATAGTAGACAGACTTTTAAGAGAATTTAAAGTAGAAGCCAACATCGGTAATCCACAAGTATCTTACAGAGAGTCCATAACAAAGGCTGCAGAAGCGGAAGGAAAGTATGTAAGACAATCAGGTGGACGTGGACAATACGGACATGCCAAAATCAAAATCGAACCACAAGAACCGGGCAAAGGATTTGAATTTGTCAACGCAATTGTGGGAGGAGCTATTCCCAAGGAATACATCGGACCTGTACAACAAGGTATCGAAGAAGCTCTTCAAAGCGGTGTACTTGCAGGATATGAAATCCTTGACGTTAAAGTTACACTTTACGACGGTTCATATCACGAAGTCGACTCATCAGAAATGGCATTTAAGATTGC
>CABTXP010000019.1 GCA_902488815.1 uncultured Eubacteriales bacterium
TATGGCTTTTGAAAATCTTTCGGAAAAACTTCAAAACGCTCTTGGATCTTTGACAGGCAAGGGAAAACTTTCAGAAAAAGATATAGATCAGGCAATGAGAGAGGTAAGACTTGCTCTTTTGGAAGCCGACGTTAACTTTAAAGTCGTAAAAGACTTTGTTAAAAAGATAAAAGAAGAGGCTTTGGGAGAAAAAGTTATGAATTCACTTACTCCCGGACAACAGGTTATAAAGATTGTAAACGAAGAACTTACAGCTTTAATGGGAAGTAGCGAATCTAAATTAGATCTTTCAAAAAGACCTTCCGTCATAATGATGAGCGGCCTTCAAGGTGCAGGTAAAACCACAACGTGTGGCAAGCTTGCAAAGAAACTTAAAAAAGACGGCAAAAGACCTGTACTTGTAGCGTGTGACGTATACAGACCTGCTGCCATTAAACAGCTTAAGGTAGTTGGGGAAAGTGTAGATGTTCCCGTGTTTACCATGGGAGATAAAATAAGCCCTGTAGATATTTCCAGAGCGGCAATTGAGCACGCGATTAAAAATAACAACGACGTAGTAATTATAGATACTGCCGGTAGACTTCACATAGATGAAGAGCTTATGGACGAGTTAAAGGCTATTAATGATGCGGTTAATCCATCTGAGATACTTCTGGTGCTTGATGCCATGACCGGACAGGACGCAGTAAATGTTGCAAAAACTTTTGATGAAAAACTTTCTCTCACAGGAGTAATACTTACTAAATTAGACGGAGACGCAAGAGGGGGAGCGGCACTTTCATTAAGAGCAGTTACCAATAAACCTATAAAGTTTATAGCAACAGGTGAAAAAATGGATGCCTTGGAAGTATTCCATCCTGAAAGAATGGCATCTCGTATCTTAGGTATGGGAGATGTTCTTTCACTGATAGAAAAGGCTCAGGCATCAATAGATGAACAATCGGCAAAAGAATTAGAGCAAAAACTTCGCTCACAAACTTTTACTTTAGATGATTTTTTAGTACAAATGGAACAAATGCGTAACATGGGACCTTTAGATGAATTAATCGGCATGATCCCGGGCATGAACAACAAAGCTTTAAAAGGTATAAAAGTCGATGAAAAAGAGTTTGCAAGAGTTGAAGCAATTATTAAATCAATGACACCTAAGGAAAGAATGAAGCCTGAAATTATAGATATTTCAAGGAGAAGGAGAATAGCTACAGGTTCAGGAACAAGTCCTTCAGAGGTGAATAGACTTTTAAAACAGTTTAAAGATTTGAAAAAGATGATGAAACAATTTGGAAACATGGAAAAGAATTTCAAAAGAGGCAAATTCAAAATGCCTTTTCCGTTTTAACTTAGGAATTTATAATTTTATATAAATTTAATTTATGCGTGGAGGTGAAAACATGGCAGTAAAAATAAGACTTAGAAGAATGGGTTCAAACAAAAATCCTTTTTATAGAATAATAGTTGCTGATTCTCGCAGCCCGAGAAATGGTAGATTTATAGAAGAAATTGGCTATTACAACCCTTTAACTGAACCTAAAACTGTAAAGGTTGATGCTGAGAAAGCAAATGACTGGATTTTAAAGGGAGCAAAGCCGACTGATGTAGTTGATAGACTTTTCAGAGAAAACAAAGTTTACCAAGCTAAGGCAGCTGAAACAGTAGTTGAAGAAGTGGAAGTAGTTGAAGTTGAAGAAGAAGTCACAGAATGAGAGACCGGGGGATTCAAATGTTAGAATTAGTTGAGTATATCGCAAGAGAACTTGTAGAAAATCCGGATAGTGTTAAAGTAACTTCTTCAGATGATGGAGAAGGAAATATAAAAATACACCTTAGAGTTCATCCTGATGACATGGGAAAAGTAATTGGAAAGCAAGGCAGAATTGCAAAATCAATTAGATCAATTTTAAAGGCCATTTCTCTAAAACAAAATTGCAGAATAAACTTAGAAATTGAGGACACAGATTGAATGACAAAACTTTAGTCGGTAAAATAATAAACACTCACGGCATTAAAGGTAATGTTAAAATTTATCCATATACTGACGATCCTGAAAGATTTAAAGATTTAGATTATCTTTTAATCGGTGATGGATTTAAAGAGTTTAAAATCGTAGATATGTTTATACAAAAAGGCTTTGTATATGTAAGGTTTGAAGGATATGAAGATATAAACAAGATTTTAGATTTTGTAAATTCAAATGTTTATATTTACGATAAAGATAGAGTAAAATTACCAAAGGATCGCTACTTTATTTCCGATATAGTCAATATGGAAGTTCATGACATGGAAGGACAGTCAATAGGTAAAGTTACAGATGTAATTGAAAATTTGGCCAATGACTTATTCCAAGTACAGAAACCTAGTGGCAAAGTATTTTATTTGCCTGCCAGAAAAGAATTTATCAAAGAAATAAACGTGGAACGAAAAGTGATTATTATAGAACCAATTGAGGGGTTGCTTGATTGAAGTTTAAAGTATTGACACTCTTTCCCGAAGCTTTTGAGTATTTATACGACTACAGCATTGTGGGAAGGGGAATAAAAGAAAACAAATTTTCTTTGGATGTCTATAACATTAGAGATTATTCAACAGACAAACATAAAAAAGTTGATGACTATACTTATGGAGGCGGACCGGGGATGTTAATGACCCCTCAACCGCTATATGATTCCATAACGGATTTAAAAACCGAAGATTCAAAAGTCATTTACTTATCGCCTCAAGGCAAAGTTCTCACGCAACAAAAACTTATAGAACTTTCAAAAGAAAAAGAACTTATACTTTTAAACGGCCATTACGAAGGCATTGACGAGAGGATAATAAGCACCTGTGTAGATGAAGAAATTTCCATAGGAGATTACGTCTTAACAGGAGGAGAAATACCTACAATGGTATTAATAGATGCCATTTCAAGACTTATAACAGACGTCTTAAGTTCGGAAGATTCATATCAAATAGAATCTCATTACAACGGACTTTTGGAATATTCTCAGTACACAAGGCCCTATGAATTTATGGGAATGAAAGTACCTGATGTGCTGATGAGCGGTGACCATAAAAAAATTGAAGAGTATAGACATTATGAAAGTTTAAAAAATACTTTTATAAAAAGGCCGGATCTTATAAATGAAGATGATCTGTCCGATAGAGACAAAAAATTACTAAAAGATATTAAAAATTCCTTGAAAGGAGGTTAACATGTCAGATATCATTAGAGCATTAGAGCAAGAACAATTAAAAGAAAATGTTGTAAAATTCAATGTTGGAGATACAATTAGAGTTCACTACAGAATTATTGAAGGTGCCAGAGAAAGAGTTCAAGTATTTGAAGGTACTGTAATTAAAATTCAAGGCGGCGGAGTAAGACAAACTTTTACAGTAAGAAGACTTTCTTACGGAGTTGGAGTTGAAAGAACTTTCTTCACACACTCACCTCGTATTGCAGATATAACACTTGTTCGTCCGGGTAAAGTAAGACGTTCTAAACTTTACTACTTACGTGACAGACAAGGTAAAGCTGCTAAAATTAAAGAAAAGACTAATTATTAATCTTTTGGGCTTGTATAAGCCCTTTTTTATTTTGATTTTTTTTAATTTATTTGTATAATAACAAAAGGTGATAATATGAAAAAGATAATTGCATTAATACTTGTTTTGGCAATAATTTTCGGAGGCTTATACTTAGGTCTTAAGATTTTAAAAGGCGGCGGCTTCAGCGGTAACTCCGAAACATCAACTTTGTTTGACGGATTTAATTTTATTTCTGAAAATAATTTAGTGCCAAAAGAAGATTTTGACAGAATTGACGGACAGTACTATTTGTCTTATGACTACATAAAAGAAAACATTGACCCGGATATTAAATTTTCTAATGATACAGTTGTATTTAACAACTCAGTCGGAATGAGAGAATATAAAGTTAATGAAAAAATCGGATATGTAAACGGAGAGGGGATTGAACTCCGCGATCCGGTTATAGAAAAAGAAGGCAAAATTTTAATTCCTATTGAAGGTTTTATCTATGACTATCCTGTAGACTTCAGATATGTGGAAGATAATAACTTACTACTTTTGGACTTTAAAAACAAAGAACATCAATTAGGCTATCCTGAAGGTAATGGAACCAATATGAGGGAGAGCAACTCCACATCTTCACCTATTGTAAAAAAAGTAGGCCCTGAAGACTTAATGTATGTGTATGACAATGTAGACGGTTGGTACCAAGTTAGACTGAAGGATGGATACTTAGGCTATATACGTGAAGACTTATTAAAAAATATCGGCGCGGAGTCTGCGCTTGAAAAAATTGAAAGAGTTTCCAATAAGCCGTTAAATCTCGTTTGGGACTACACTTACGGTCCACAAAGTGATGATAGTGTTGCCAATATCAAATATATCAACGGCATAAATGTAATCTGTCCGACGTGGTTTTCAATTAAAGACGGAACGGGAGAAGTAGTAGACAGAGGCAGAAAAGACTATGTTGAAAAGTATAATGCCTTAGGAATTGACGTATGGGCATACTTGGACAACTCTTTTGATGGCGATATAACCCACGATGCTTTGTCTAATCCTGAATCTCGTAAATACACAATTGACAGACTTATTAATTTGTGTAAGAAATACGGATTAAAAGGTGTAAATATAGATTTTGAACAATATAGAATTGACGACAGAGATAATGTAACAACGTTCATGGAAGAACTTTATCCACGTTTCAAAGAAGAAGGATTGATTGTTTCAATTGACGTTACGCCGCAGATTTCAAAAGATGTGACGAAAGAACCATATGACAGGGCTAAACTTGCACTTTATTCAGACTATGTTATAGTTATGACCTACGATCAACATTGGGGATCCAGCGAAAAAGCAGGCAGCGTAGCTCAATACAAGTGGGTGGAAGGCAACCTTAACAATCTGTTCAGAAAAATTCCTAAGGAAAAATTAGTCTTAGGTATGCCTTTGTATTCCAGATATTGGACTACAGAAAACGGCAAGACTTCTTCAAAGACAGTGTCCATGGCTCAAGTAAATCAAATTGTTGCATCGAGGGGACTTACACCTACTTGGGACGAAGAATCCAAACAAAAATACATTGAATTTGAAGACAACGAAGCACTAAAACAAATTTGGATTGAAGACGGAGAATCTTTAAAATGGAAGACAACACTTTGCCTTAAATATAACCTGGCAGGTGTTGCATCTTGGAGAAAAGACTTTGAAACTATTGATGTTTGGGATACAATAGGTACTGTATTAAATAAAGTTTTATATATTAATCAATAATTGGAAGTGATATTATCTATCCGAATTCACATAGAGTAGTAGCAGGTGAAATATACAAGGAAGTAAAGAAAAATTACGGCCTTAAGCTTAACAAAAACAGGCTTTTGTGGGGAAGTATTGCTCCTGACTACTTACCGTACTATAAAATAAAATCTCACTATAAAAAAGACAGTTTGGATTTCATCGCAAGAGAAATCGTATCACTTATACTGGTTTATAGATTTGTAGATTTTAATAACATTAATAAACCAATGTTAAATTATTTAAGCAGAAAAATTGGAGTAATTTCCCACTATATGTGTGACTTTACCTGTAGACCTCATATGTTAAATCAATCATTTAAGAATAATATGAAAGAACATATTGACTACGAAAAGAGATTAAATGAATTTTCCAAATACTTTGTACCTAAGAGGTTGGCAATTGCTTATGAAACTAATGATTTTGATGCGGAAAATAATAATTTAATTACTGAAATAAAATCAAAAATAGAACATGTAATTAAGGTTTATGCCGAAAAAGATCCCGGATATGATGTAGACCTTAATTTCGGGTTGACTCTTTCTATGGCAACTTTAGATATAATTATGGAAAATATTTCTGTTGTTTATGAGAGAGCTTACACTACTATATAACAGGGAGAAAAGATGCGTAACGATTCAAATGTAGATAGATTAAATTTAAAAGAAACTCAAATGGCAATTAAGAGTTTGAAAGACTATTTTGAAAGAGACCTATCTAATACACTGAACTTGGCGAGAGTCTCCGCGCCCTTAATTGTACGTCCTGAAACAGGACTTAATGACAACTTAAGCGGGGTAGAGAAGGCAGTTGGTTTTAATATAAGAGAATATGGAATTTTTTCAGAAATTGTTCAATCTCTTGCAAAGTGGAAGAGATATGCTCTAAAAAATTACAATTTCGGCGTTTATGAAGGCCTTTATGCGGACATGAACGCCATCCGCCCCGATGAAGTATTAGATGAAATTCATTCCGTCTATGTGGATCAATGGGACTGGGAAAAAATAATTGAAAAAGATGACCGTAATATAGAATTTTTAAAGACTGTAGTAAAAGAAATCTACGAAGTATTTAAAAGAACGGAAACCTATATTAACGGCTTGTATCCAAATGTATTGAGTAAGAAGTTGCCTGACAAAATTACATTTGTAACAACTCAGGAAATGGAAGATGCTTATCCCGAACTGACTCCGAAAGAAAGAGAGTATGAATTTGCTAAAAAATACAAGGCAATATTTATTATCGGTATCGGTCATAAATTAAGGTCAGGTAAACCTCACGACTTTAGAAGTCCTGACTATGACGATTGGAATTTGAATGGAGATATCCTGTTTTGGAACCCTGTACTCAATAACTCAATTGAGCTTTCAAGTATGGGGATTAGGGTTTCAGAAGAATCTTTAGTTGAACAATTGAACTTGGCGAATAAAAATGAAAGACTTGAAATGGACTTCCATAAGTCTTTAATTGAAAAGAATTTACCATACACTATAGGAGGGGGAATAGGTCAATCAAGGCTGTGTATGTTCTTCCTTGAAAAGAGACATATCGGTGAAATCCAATGCAGCATTTGGGACGATGAAACTATTAAAAATTGTAAGGAATTGGGTATTCAATTATTATAAAATATAGAACCGGAGACGGTTCTTTTTTTTATGCAATTAGTAATAATGATACAGATTGTTTTAAAAACAGGAACAGATTAACAGAGATAAATAAATTTGTTTGTAATATGAATTAAAAAATTATCATTTTAAAAATTTTATAAATCATTTATAAAGAATTTATAATCATAAACATCTATAAATAATTAAATATAAAATTATAGCAAGGGAAGAGAGGGTTCGAATTCAAAAGTTTATCCATAATAAAAAAAGCTCTCATTTGATCAATGTAATTTTCGTCGCAAAATAACAATTTTGTGTCAAATCACATTAATTTCGAGAGAGGGCTGAAACTCTGATATAAACATATTTCTACAGCTATGTTACTATCTTTGGTAATTTTATGCAACGATTTAATTTATTATTTAGTCTGTTCTCTTATATTATTTTGTTCCTTTGGTACTTATTAGTTTTAATCATAACAGCTTTATTTTAAACTTAAATAATTATTACTTATGTCAACGGTAATTTAAATAAATATTATATATAGCATTTTATTATTACAGATGCATATATAATAAATGTTATTATGAATCGTCTTCATTATTATTGCTATAGCTTACAATATGCTGAAAGTAAAAAAGCATAAAAAAACGAGGCCTCAAAATCGATTCTAAGGCCCGTTAATTTTTTCTTAATGTAATTGTATGCTAGATATTTTATGCAAAACCCCGATTATATTATATTTGAGCTTAATATATTTTTTTATATATAAAGATCTATCTGATTATCAATTTTGTCAGCAAATTAAATTTTTTAGTGCATTTTGTATAAAATCCGTTCTCATTAGAAAATTAAAAATTTCAATCCGGGATAAATTTATTTTAATTAACATTCATATTTAATGAGAAAATTATTTTTACATTAGATCAAATACTAAACGATTATAAATTTTCATTAGTTCAAAACAATTTCCATATTTAAAAAATATTTACTCTTGTTAAATATACGTAGATTCATATGAATTAGAAGAAATTGTTCAGACTAATTAAAACATATGTTCGAATATTTTTTTATGCTTTCATCTTTCTTGATCCCGGTTTTGTAACAGGAATTTCCGCAAGCCATTTGGGAACGTCATCGGGATCAAATGTTTGGATATCTATTTTTGTTCCGTAGTACAAGGGTAGACCTACCTCTTCCCTTCCGCTGCGATTTACTATACAAGCAATGCCTATTACTTCACCTCCCATTTCTTCAATGACATTTTTGGTTTCCATAGATGAAACACCTGTTGTCACAACATCTTCGGCTATTAAAACCTTTTGGCCTTTTAAAATTTCAAAACCTCTGCGAAGTGTCATTTTGTTGTCACCACGTTCAGTGAATATGGCGGGCTTTTGCAATTGTCTGCCTAACTCATAGGCAACTATTATTCCGCCCATAGCAGGTCCGCATATAACATCTACGTTCACATCTTTTAATTTCTCTGCTATTACCTTACATGCCTTGTCAGCTTTGTCAGGGTGTTGTAAAAGTTTTGCACATTGTACGTATTTATCGCTGTGTTTACCTGATGACAATAAAAAATGTCCTGACAATAGTGCTTCAGATTCTTTTAATAGTGTTAAAACCGTATCCATTTTATCTCCTTATATAATATGTGTAATCTCTTTTAAATCTTTAATATTTTCTGATTTCATAAATTCATCAATGCCGTCGATTATCTCAATCATTGCCTTAGGGTTTACAAAATTTGCAGTTCCTACTTGAATTGCCGTTGCTCCTGCCATTATAAACTCAATGGCATCTTGCCAAGTCATAATGCCGCCCATACCTACAATGGGAACATTTACTGTATCAGCCACTTCTTTAACCATGCGAAGGGCAATAGGCTTGATACAAGGTCCGGAAAGTCCTGCCGTAACATTGTCAAAGACGGCTTTTCTACTATAAATATCAATAGCCAATGCATTAAAAGTATTGACTAAAGAGAGAGCATCGGCCCCGTTTTCAACACATGTAGCTGCCATTTCTTTTATATTTTCCGCATTGGGGCTAAGCTTTACCATTAAAATCTTGTCCGTATATTTTCTGACTTCTGAGACAATTGTCGCCGCCGAATCACACTTAATACCGAAAGTCATTCCTCCTTCTTTGACATTTGGACATGATATATTTAGCTCTATAATCTTTATATCTGTCATTGAAATTTTTTCAACGGACATTATGTAGTCTTCGATTTTTGATCCGCCTATATTGGCAATAATTTCAGTATCTATACTTCCCATAAAAGGGAGTTCATCCTTTATAAAAGCATCAATGCCCGGATTTTGAAGGCCGATACTGTTCATAATACCTGCAGGTGTTTCGTAAATTCTAATTCCCGCGTTGCCGTCTTTATGGTTTAATGTGAGGCCTTTGGTAGAAATGCCGCCTAATTTATTTAGGTCGATATAGTCCTTATATTCTCTCCCAAATCCGAAAGTGCCTGAAGCCGCAATTACAGGGTTTTTAAGTTCAACTCCGCAAATATCTACCTTCATAAAATCACCTCGTCTTTTGAAAAAATAGGGCCTTCATGACATACTCTCTTCATGCCGTTAACAGTTTTTATGCTGCAACCTAAACAGGCACCGATACCGCACGCCATTCTCGCTTCCAAAGAATAGTATTCTCTATCACAAATATTTAAACTTTTAAGAGACTTCATCATTAAATTCGGTCCGCAGGAGTACAGCGTATCAAAATCTTTTCCTATAATTTCAGTTACGTAACCTTTGTGTCCGACGCTTCCGTCTTCAGTAGCAATACTTACTTTGTCGGCGATTTTTTCAAACTCTTCAGTCAAATAAGGTTTCGTTCTGTAACCTAAGAAGACCTCAACATGTTTATTTTCCGATTTTAATTTTTTGCAAAGATATAGAAGTGGTGCAATTCCAATACCTCCTCCGACAACGGCGACTTTTTTGCCTTTGATATTAAAACCGTTACCCAAAGGGCCTAATAGTTCAATTGTGTCGCCGGGCTTTTTCTTTGCCATAATTTCCGTTCCTTTGCCGACAACTTGATATAGGAAAGAAATTTCATTTTCTCCGACATCATAAATACTTATGGGTCTTGGAAGTAATGGATCCAAATTGCCGACCTTCAGCATGTAAAATTGACCCGGTGCGCCTTTTAAAGAAGTCTTTAGCCTCATTAAATATATATCATCTGAAACTTTTTTATTTTCTAAAATTTCTACAGATTTGTATTCTGATAGCTCCATATATCCTCCCGCATGTTTATTACAGCATTTCGTGCGCAAAGACCGATGTTGTCTTCTCCCTTATCTTCTTTTTTATAGGCAAGTATAATGCCCCTTGAGGAGTTTACGATGCCCTTGTTGTCACTACCTAAGTATATGGAAATATCCTTTGCTTTGCCGCCTTGAGCACCGTAGCCGGGAATTAAAAACAATGTATCTTTATATCTGTTTCTAATTTCTACAGCTTCTTCGCTGTGTGTGCCGCCTACAACCATAGATAAAGCGGAAATTCCGTTTTTACCTATAAATTGTTTACCTAATTTTTCCAATTGATCTCCAACATGATAGTAGAGAGGCTCGCCATTGTAGTTTAAGTACTCAATATCCTTAGCGCCGGGATTACTCGTCCTTAAAAGTACGAAAATTCCGTTGGTTCCTTTTTCCAAGTAAGGATAAAAATGTTCCAACGTATCAAATCCCATGTAAGGGTTGACAGTTATGAAGTCCGCTGCAAATTCTCCTTCAAAGTGAGCCTTCGCATATTCTTTTGCAGTTGAGGCAATGTCGCCGCGTTTAATGTCTCCGATACTTAAAAGCCCATTGTCCTTTAAATACTTCATTGTCATGGAGTAGGCCTTCATTCCTTCAATGCCCATAGCTTCGTAAAATGCGATTTGAAGCTTAAAAATTGCAACTAAGTCCTTTGTTGCGTCAATAATTTCTTTGTTAAAGTTAAATACATCTTTTTTCACATCCCCTGTTTTATATTTCTCAGGAATGTAGTCATAGCTTGTATCCAAACCCACACATACAAAGGATTTTGAATTTATCTCATCATACAATCTGTCTATAATCATTGTTTCCTATACCTTACCTCTCCATCTACTATTGTGTATTCTATGCTTCCTGTAAATTCTTCTCCGATGAATGGACTGTTTTGCGATTTTGATTTAAAGTTTTCAACCTTTGTCTTTTTATTTAAATCTATAATTACAATATCTCCGTCGTAACCGGGCAACAGTCTGCCTTTATTTAATCCCAATACTTTTGCACTGCCTAAACTCATCACTTTTGACAAAAGTTTTAAGTCGCATTTATTTTCTTCTACCAAGACTTTGTAGCAAATATAAAATGCAGTTTCAAGACCGATCATGCCTGGAACACCCTTTTCCTTATCTTCAAAAGAGTGTGGCGCGTGATCCGTTGCGATACAATCTACATATCCATTTTTAATAGATTCTATTAAATATTCTACATCCGCCTTTGTTCTAATTGGCGGATTAACTCTGTAGTCACTGTCATACATGTACAAGTGGTGAGGAGTTACTTCCATAGTTATGTTGTAACCATTGTCCTTACCTGCTTCCACGACTTTTATAGAATCGATTGTAGATACGTGAGAAAAATGAACCTTAGCTCCGGTCTTGCCTGCAAGGTAGACGTCTCTTATAGTGTGAACATCTTCTGCAATTCTGTAATCAATTGGTGAAAGTTCCTTGTCTTCTTCGTGAATCATTACACCTATATCTTTGTCTTTTAAAATTTTCATCAAATCATAAGACATTTTATTGCTAAAAATTCCCTTGCCGTCATCGGATAAAAATTTTACACTTCCGGGCAAAGTATTGAAATCAATAAATTCATTGCCCAAAAGATCTTTAGTTACTGCAAAGCATTGAAAAATATTTATTATGCCAATCTCTTTACTCCGTGTTACTATGTCTTCATAGACTGACGGAGTATCAACTACAGGCTTGGTGTTCGCCATAAGGTTTACAGTGCCATAACCGCCTTTTAGAGCCGCCTGTGAGCCTGTAAGCAAATCTTCCTTGTAAGTAAATCCAGGGTCTCTAAAGTGGGCATGAGTGTCTATAAAGGCAGGCATTACAATTTTACCATTTGCATCAATTGAGTTTTCACAGGAAAAATCATTCCCTATCCCTTTTATTTTGCCATCTTCAACTAAAATATCAGCAACAACATTTGTATAGGCATCTATAAGTCTTCCGTTTTTTATTAAAAGCATTATTCTTCCTCAATGTTGTATATGTGGTCACAGTAGTCGCACTTATAAAGTTTGCTGTCTCTGTTTACAAGAGAGAAACTTGGCAAAACATTTCTTTCGCTATTAGTGACACAACGAGGATTGGAGCATTTTAATACATCGTCAATGTGTTCAGGAAGTTGGATGTCAACTTTTTTAATTATTTTTTCGTTGTCAATTAAGTTAATAGTTAGGCCTTCATCTATTACGCCTAATATTCCAAGGTCAATATCCAAGTTGTTTTCGATTTTAATCATGTCTTTTTTGCCTAACTTTACGCTATTTACATTCATGATTAAAGCAACAGTGTAATCAGCTTTGTCCAAATCCAATAATTTAAAAATTCTGTAGCCGCTGCCGCATTTAATATGGTCAATAACAATTCCTCTTTCAATTGAATTAATATTTAACATTATCTCACTCCTAAAAGTTTTAATATAAGAGCCATTCTAACCTTTACGCCCATTTTAGCTTGTGTAAAATACAGTGCTCTCGGGTCGCTGTCTACATCAACTGCAATTTCGGACACTCTCGGTAGAGGATGAAGTACAGCCAAGTCTTCTTTTGCAAGCTTCATTTTTTCAGCATCTAATATATAACTGTCTTTTAATCTCATGTAATCCGCTTCGTTGAAAAATCTTTCTCTTTGCACACGAGTCATGTAGAGAATATCCAAGTGATCAATGGCTTTTTCCATGCGTTCTTGAATTTCAACACTGACACCTGCTTCTTTCAATTGGATTTCTACGTATTGAGGTATTTGAAGTTCTTCCGGAGAAATAAGTACGAATTTGTTGCCCGGATATCTTAACATTGCACGGATTAAAGAGTGAACGGTTCTGCCGAACTTTAAGTCGCCGCATACCCCTATAGTCAAATGATCAAGTCTGCCTTTTGTTTCTAAGATTGTAAGTAAGTCGGTTAATGTTTGAGTAGGGTGTTGGTGTCCTCCATCTCCTGCGTTTATTAGAGGCACTTCCGCATAGTTTTTTGCAAGTGTGGCACTTCCCTCTTTCGGATGGCGCATTGCAATAATGTCTACATAACCGGAGACAGTTCTAATTGTATCGGCTAAAGTTTCGCCCTTTGCAGTTGAAGAACTTCCCGCTTCTGAAAAACCTATACAGTCGCCGCCCAATCTGTGTATTGCGGATTCAAAACTCAATCGCGTCCTTGTTGAAGGTTCAAAAAAAAGAGTCCCTAAAATTTTACCTTTACATGAATTGGCAAAATCCTCCGGACTCTTAATAATTTCCTGAGCTAAAATAAGTATTTCGTTAATCTCCTCTGTTGTGAAGTCGTCAATGTTTATTAAATTTCGACCTTTAAGCATATTTATCACACCTTTCAACAAGACAATTTACTATAATGAGGAGTTATTGTCAATAGAATAAACATAAAATACCATAAAAAAATCGACATAATGTCTCCATTATGTCGATTTCATTTGATTACTTAAATTATTTTAAATTAGCTTGAAATTCTGCGAAAGATTCTTCAGTGTTAGGTACTATGATTTCATCATTAACGATTTTTTCTTCAATACCTTTAACTTTTTCAAGAACTTCAGGTGCTACGTTCTTATCACTTGTAGGTGCTATACCAACTGCGCCTTGATCTTTAAGACCGAAAGTTTGAGTTACTCCACCTTCAAATTTGTCGTTTTCAGCTATATCTTTTAATAAGTTGTAAACAACAACGTTAGCATTCTTCATTGCTGATGTTAATACTGCATCCGGTGCCAAGTCGTTTTGGTCACGGTCTACACCGATAGCCCATTTGCCTTGTTCTTCAGCTGCGTTGATAACACCGTCTCCTGCTCCGCCTGCTGCGTGGTAAACTACGTCAGCACCGTTTTGGAACATAGTGTTTGCAATACTTTTACCTTTTTGAGCATCGCTGAAGTTACCTACGTATTGAACCATACATTCAATATCTTCGCCTTTTTCTTTAGCTGCATATAAAACGCCTGCTCTATATCCATAGTCAAATTCAAGGATTAGAGGTGATTCCATACCGCCTACAAAACCAACTTTGTTAGTTTGTGAAGTTAAACCTGCAATGTAACCAACTAAGAATGATGGTTCATTTGCTTTAAACATAAGACCTCTGATGTTTGCAGGAGCTTCTACAGTTCCGCCGTTAGTCGGGTCTACGTCAACTACAGCAACTTTAATTTCAGGGTATTTTTTTGCAAATTCAAATACGTCTTCTGCCATTTTGAATCCTGCTGCAATTAGTACATCAGGTTCTTGGTCAGCCATAGTTTCAAAGTTTTGTTTGTAATCGTCAGCAGTCTTTGATTCAACAAAAGTAGTTTCAAATCCGAATTCATCTTTTGCTTTTTGAATACCTTCCCAAACACCTTGGTTAAATGATTGGTCATTGATACCGCCTTCATCAGTTACAAAACCGATTTTTAGAGTCTTACCTTCTTCTTTACCTTCTTGTTTTTCTTCGCTTTTTTCAGCAGGTTCTTTTCCTTCAGCAGATGCTTTGTCTTTTGCACCGCCACAAGCTGTTAGTACCATTGCAAGTACTAAAATTAGTGCGATAAGTGATGTTGTTTTTTTCATTTTTACCTCCTATTTACATTTCAATTATATAATAGTAATTTTTAAATTACAATTTACTAAGGTCTAAATTTGAAATTTTCAAAAATTTTACACAATTGAAACAAAATAAAAAATCGACTGTAAAAGTCGATTTAATATATACCTCTTGGAATGACAAATAATATTATAACTGCTACCAAGAAAGCCAAGGCAATGCCTAAGGATTGCTTGATGTCTTTTTTCTTTACAGTTACAGTATCTCTGTCCATAATTCTTGCGGCAATTGCTGCAATATAAGCAAGTATAGGATATAAAATTATTGTGCCGAACATAGTTCCGCCAAATCCTAAGACCCTATAGAAAGTTAAAGTCATAAGATAATAAAGTCCTGTATATACCGGCCACATTTTTTTCTTGTCAAGCCAGATAACTGCAGCCATCAAAACAAATGATACTATGAATATAATCTTAGCTAAAATATTGACTATAGCAACTCTGTTAATTAAAGAGTTGGTTGTTACTTCTATAGTATTTACATAGTAACCGCTTTGTTGGAATGTTTGTTTGTCCGGATTAATATCACCCATTTGTTCTACAACTTTTTCAACTCGTGCATTAGTTATAAAGACATTGTTGTATGCAACTATACCCTTGTTTGCATAGTAAAGATTACGCGGCTTAACATATAGTGAAAACTTATATGTAGGTATATTTTGAGTTAAAGGAATTTTAACTTCTGTAATAGGTTCAAATTTATAGTTGGGAATTTTCTTATAAAATTCTTTGTACTTTAACTTTTCTGTAAAAAGCACTTCGTTAACCTTGTCAAAATCTCCTTTTAACTTTTGTTTTGACAAAATCGGAGTTACACCCGGGTTTAAAAACATTTCTCTTTGAGGAGTACCTAAAATTCTCAAAGTAGATTCGGTGCCTGTGAATTCAAAAGTAACGTCCATTTTTATAAGTTTTGTGTTGCCGTTATCTACAATCGATCTGGTAATAGACAGATTTTCAATATCTCCCGGATTTTGGAATTGAAGTCCGCTAAACTCGGGTTGAGTATTGTACTTGTCAGGCCAAAGCATATTAGTCCTGAATTGTTTTGTAAATGTAAATATAAACAGTATTAAAATAAATAATGCAAAGATTATGTAGTTCTTGATCTTTTTATTCATGGTGTCCTCCTGTTAATGCACTATATTATTATAATACCATTAAAACAGGTCAATTTGTACATTGTTTTGAATATAAATAAAAAAATCTCTCCATTATGGAGAGATGGCAGGGGTAGCAGGACTCGAACCCACGACACTTGGTTTTGGAGACCAATGTTCTACCAACTGAACTATACCCCTTCGCAGATTACTAATGTATTGTAACAAAGATTTTACTCTATTGCAAATATATTTGATATAATTTTACTTGGGTGATTTCATTGTATAAAGATTTAAAAGATAACCAAATTGAAATTTTGCTTTTTATTAAAAAATTTACAAAACTAAACGGATTTCCACCGACTATCAGAGAAATTTCAGATGCAACTAAAATTAAGAGCACTTCAACAGTACACATGGAGCTTAAAATTTTAGAGTCATTGGGTTATATAACGAGAAACGGATCCAAATCCAGGGGTCTTGAAATAAATTCGGACAAAGAAGACGAGGTGCTGCGAGACAGAGATACTTTTAGCTTACCTGTTATTAAAGAAATTACTGTATCTTCATTACTCTCTTCAATCGGAAATATAAAAGGAACTTTTCCGATAGCTGCTGACTTGTTATCCGGAGATGATTACTTTGCTTATGTAGCAGATCGGGAGTTTAAAGAGCTTGCTATAAATGTAGGGGACCTGCTAATTTTTTCAAAACAAAGCAATTTTATTCCTGAAAGTATTAATTTAGTTTATAACAATTTTTCCTATGACTTAACAAAAAAACTCCCAAATGATGAAAGCTCACCTTTGGGAGTATTGGAATTTATCTTTAAACAATTTGGTCGTAAAAGCTTTTAGATAAAACTTTTTCCAAAGCGAATTTTCCGTGCATATAGGAAAGGCCGCCTTGCAAGTACGCGTAATATGGCTCTCTGTCAGGTCCGTCTGCCGAGAGCTCAATACTTGAGCCTTCAATAAAGTCTCCCGCAGCCATTATTACCTGCTCAGTATAACCTGGCATGTCCCATAGGCATGGCATGTACTGTGAATCTACAGGTGATGCTTCCTGTATGCCTCTACAAAATTCAACCATTTTATCCTTGTCATTAAATCTTATTGCAAGGACAACGTCGGATCTCGGGTCACTTAATGCCGGAATACATTTATATCCCATTTTTTCAAAGGCTTTTCCGAATAACATGGCAATCTTTACTGCATTTTCTACTATTTGCGGCGCCATAAAAAGTCCTTGAAGATTTCTCCTCACTTGACCGTAAGTAAGTCCACATTCTTTACCTATGCCCGGTGCAGTAAGTCTGTTGGCGCATCTTTCAATAAGTTCTTTAGTTCCTAAAATATATCCGCCGGAGTATGCAAGTCCTCCACCGGGATTTTTTATTAAAGATCCTGCCACCAAGTCTGCACCAATTTCAGTCGGTTCTTTTATTTCCGTAAATTCGCCGTAGCAATTATCTACAAATATAATCACATCCTTAGCAAATTTTCTAATCTCTCTAATTGCTTTTTCCATTTCGGATATAGTAATAGCTCTTCTACTGCCATAACCTATAGATCTTTGTATGTGAAGAACCTTTGTATTTGGTCTTATATTTTCTTTAACAGCTTCAACATCTATTAAATTGTCTTTAAGAGGTACTTCGGAGTACTCAATTCCGTTTTCAATTAAAGAACCTGCTTCATTTCCCTTTACACCTATTACTTTAAGCAAAGTGTCATAGGGTGTGCCGGATATGGCAAGCAAATGATCTCCCGTCCTTAATACTGAGGACAATGCCAGAGAAATGGCGTGAGTCCCCGATACTATTGACTGTCTTACAAGAGCATCCTCTGTTTTAAATATCCTTGCAAAAATTCGCTCGGTTTTTTCTCTACCTTCGTCGCCATATCCGTAACCGGTAGTCCAATGAAAGTCCATAGACTGTAATTTTTCGTCTTGCATCGCCTTTAATATCTTCACTTGATTATAGCTTGATATTATATTCAGCTTTTTGAAGTTTTCTGATAAAGAGTCTTCACATTGACTCACAAAATCTATTACCTCTCCTTTAATGCTATATTCGTTAAGGAGAAGTTCCTTATAATTATTCAATATTCTCACCTATATATCTTAAAATTTCATTTTCATAATTCTCATCACTTATGTCAAACCATTTTATGTTTTCACGTCTAAACCATGTCAATTGCCTCTTGGCATAGTTTCGTGAGTGTTGTTTGATTTTGTCTATAGCTTCTTCATAAGTAATTAAACCTTCCAAGTAATCTAAAATCTCTACATAGCCGATTGCTTTAGTAGCTCTAATGCCTTGTGCCATACCCATGGAGCAAAGGTTTTTCACTTCTTCCAACAAACCGTCTTCCACCATAATATCTACTCTTTTATTTATTCTATCGTATAAGACATCTCTGTCTGTATTTAATCCGATAAATAAATACTTATACTCAGGCACTTCTGCCGGTGGAGCATCAACTTTATATCTTGAAATTTCCAAAGCTCGAATGACGCGATTTTTATTTTTCGGATCAACTTTGAAAGCTGCCTCAAGACTCTCTTTTTCTAAAAGCTTATAAACACTTTCCAAACCTTCTTCTGCAACAAGTTTATTCATTTCGTCTCTAAATTCAGGTATAGGCGGAGTGTTGCCAAAGTGAAAGGGTTTGATTAAAGAATTAATATAAAGTCCTGTGCCGCCGACTATTATAGGCAGATTGCCTCTATCTTTTATTTCTTCGATTTTTTCTTTAGCCAAGGCTCTATAGTCTTTAACTGTAAACTCTTCCCCCGGCTCCACAATGTCAATTAAGTGATGAGGAATACCTGCCATTTCATCTTCAGTTACTTTTGCAGTACCTATATCTAAATGTTTGTAAATTTGCATTGAGTCCGCCGAGATAATCTCTCCGTTAAAATGCTTTGCGGCATCTATTGAAATTTTTGTCTTCCCTATACCTGTCGGGCCTGTTATTATAATAAAATCCTTCATTGTCTCAAAAATAATTTTTCCAATTCATCTTTGCTTACTTCCACGATTGTCGGTCTGCCGTGAGGGCATGTAAAGGGTATTTCGCATTTCTTTAGATCTGAAATAAGCGCATCCACTTCCCTCTTTGAAATGGCGTCGCCACCTTTTACTGCCGCCTTACAAGCTTTTTTCATAACTTTATAAATGTTTGACTCATACTTTGAATCAATTTCATCTAAGTTTTCTATTATATCTCTTATAAAATTAATGCTGACGGGAGCATCAAATATCATAGGAACTTCACGTATTACGATTTTGTCATTTCCAAACTCTTCCACTGCAAATCCGAATTTTTTTAAAAGATCTTTGTGAGTTAAAGTATTGGCCATTTCCATTGGTGACAGGTCTAATGTTTGCGGCATGAGAAGTATTTGAGATACAACTTCTTCATTTTCAAATTCATATTTAAATTTTTCGAAGAGCACTCTCTCATGTGCCGCATGTTGATCTATAACAAAAACTTTTTCTTCATATGGGTTTTCTATAAGAATATATGTTCGAAATAATATTCCTATAAAATTGCCGTTTTCAATCTTAAAAAACTCACCTAAGGCCGTTGATTTATCTTCAAAAACTTCTTCTGAATTCGTATCCTCGGTATTGAAAGTATATTCTTCATCTTTTGAATATTCTTCTTCAGGTTCATGGACTGAATTCACTTCCAAAGGAGCATCTTCATATTCCCTCTTAAGCTCTTCTTCCGGAGTAATTTTTTCAACTTTATCTTCAGAATAAATTTGAAATACCGTTAAGTTTTCAGCCTCTTTATTTTCTTTTACTTTTGCGAATTCTCTGTTCGGGTTTAGAGTCTGTCTTACTATATCCCCTATTGTATTTAAAATATCGCTTTCGTTGGAAAGTTTTATTTCATTCTTTTTCGGATGTATATTTACTTCTACAAGTTTCGGATCTGCCTCAATGTTTAAAATAAATACAGGATACCTGTTTAAAGGTATTAAAGTGTAATACTGTTTTTCTATTTCCTTCGATATATCTAAATTCTTTACACATCTTCCGTTTACAAAAAGATATTGGTAATTTCTTGTAGACCTGAAAAGCTTATTATTGGAAATATAACCGGATAAAGTATAGTTGGCGGTGTTTTCTCCACTTTCAATATAAATCATATTTTCAGCGATTTCTCTGCCTAAAACCGTATATATCGTGTTTCGTTCGTCTAAATTATTGTTTTTAAATAGCACAACCTTGCCGTCAGAGATAAGTTTAATTGAAATATCCGGACTTGAAAGTGCAATTTTTTCAACTATATCTTGAACCTTGGCAAACTCTCTCTTGTCGGACTTTAAATATTTCTTGCGAACAGGCACGTTGTAAAACAAGTTTCTAACAATAATTGTAGTACCTACTTCCGCTGCAGTCTCTTCTTTCTCAATTATTTGTCCCTTTTCTATAAAAGCTCTTGTAGCCGTAACATCACCCTCTGTGCGTGTAATTATTTCAACTTTACTTACATGGGCTATACTTGCCAAAGCTTCTCCGCGAAAGCCTAAAGTCATTACGGAGAATATATCTCTTTCGTTTTTAAGCTTGGACGTGGAGTGGTGCAAAAAAGCAAATTCCAAATCTTCTTTACCTATACCCGATCCGTTGTCCTTAACCTTAATATAGTCTCCGGCATTTCCGCGAATTTCTATGGATATATCTTTTGCTCCGGCATCAATTGAATTTTCTAAAAGCTCTTTAACCACACTTGCAGGGTCTTCAATTATTTCTCCGGCTGCGATTTTTGAAATTGTAGCTTCATCTAAAACATTTATCTTTCTCATAATTTGTTTGCCTTTTCAATAATTTTATCTAAAATATTTAAAGCCATTATAGGTGTTATTTCATTTATATTTAAATTTTTAATGTCATCTATAAAAGAAAATTTTACATTGTCAAAAATATTTTCCTGTACGACGCTTGCTTTATGTGGCGCTATCTTAACATCCTTATTGTCAATTTCTTTTAAAATTTCAAAAGCGCGACTTGTAAGCTCTTCTGAAACTCCCGCCAATTTTGCAACGTCAATACCGTAAGAGTTATCAGAATAACCTTCCATGACTTTCCTTAGAAATACAAGCTTACCGTCTATATCTTTTGCCGTTAAGTGTAAATTACTCACTTCTTTTATTTCTTCAGAAATTGCTGCCAGCTCGTGATAGTGTGTGGCAAATAAAGTCTTGGTCTTGCTGTGCTTTGCAATATATTCGGTTAGAGCCCATGCTATTGCAAGACCGTCTGTAGTACTTGTCCCTCTTCCAACCTCGTCCAATATAATTAAAGATTCTTCTGTCGCATTGTCTATAATCTTTGCAACTTCCTTCATCTCAACCATAAAGGTACTTTCCCCTTTTGTAAGGTTGTCTGAAGCTCCTATTCTCGTAAAGACTTTGTCCACAATAGATATCTCGCCGTAATCTGCAGGTATAAAAGAGCCAATGTGAGCCATAATTACAGTAACTGCTACCATCCTCATGTAAGTACTTTTCCCCGCCATATTCGGCCCTGTGATTATTTTAATCAGCTCATCCTTAGAAAGATATACGTCGTTTGGTATGAACTCTTCTTTCATCATACTTTCTACTGAGGGGTGTCTGCCGTTTTTAATATTTATTACGCCGTTATCATTAATTATAGGTCTTACATAACCGTGAATATATGCGGATTCTCCCAAAGAAGTAAGAGCGTCAATAGTGCCTATATATTTAGACAGCTTTTGAACGTTTATTATTTCTTTTTGAACTTCTTCATTTATATAATTTAAAATTTCTCTTTGCTTATAGACAACTTCATTTTTGGCTGAAAGAATTTTAGACTCCATTTCTTTAAGCTTTAATGTAAAGTATCTTTCAGAACCAACCAATGTTTGTTTTCTGATATAGTCACCCGGCACTTTATCTATATAAGATTTGGTAACTTCTATAAAATAGCCTAAAATTTTATTGTATTTAATTCTGAGTTTAGGAATACCCGTCCTTTCCTTTTCTTCTATTTCCAAATTAATAATAAAATTCTCGCCATGATTTGCCTGCTCATAAACTAAATCAAACTCTTCGCTATAACCTTCCTTTACAAATCTGTCTTCAGGATTTAAAGACGGTTCATCGACTATTGATGCATCTATAAGTTTTTCTATTGAACTCAAATCCGGAAAATCTGATAAATCATTGAGCACGTCTTTATCTGATTTTCTGAGAAGTAATCTTAGTTCTTCGGCTTTTCCTATCGTTGTTTTAAGATTTACTAAATCTCTAGGATTTAAAGTATTTTCGGCAATTTTTGTCGAAAGTCTTTCAATGTCATATATGTCTTTTAAAACTTTTTTAACTTCATCTTTAAAGATTAAATCTGTTGACATAATCTCAACATAGTCTAATCTTCTCTCAATCTCGTTTTTGTCTTGTAGAGGTTCTTCCAAAAATTTGCGCAAGGTCCTCTTTCCCATAGGATTGGAGCAATAGTCAATGGTGCCTAATAATGATCCATGTTTTCTATGGTTACTTAAATTTTCAAAAATCTCCAAGCTTTTAAAGGCATTGTCGTCCAACTGCATTGAAAATGAGGCCTTATATACTATAACCTCCGACACGTGGGTTAAAGAACGCTTCTGAGTCCTTATAAGATACTCTATAAGATTATATAGAGATGATTTATCTGTAAGATTATTTTTATTAAGGTTTACGATTAAATACGGATTTAACTTGTCGCTGAATGCAGAAATATCATAATTTAAAGACTCTTCCGCAATATTTTTATAAAAAGAAAAATAGCTTAGCTTATCAATTATCTCTTCATTTACAATAACTTCAGTCGGGGAAATTTTGCTTATCTCCTGATATAGGCTTTCCAAAAGTTCGTCTTTATTTATAAAAGCCTCTTCCGTAAAAAATAATTCACCCGTAGTGTAGTCAATATAAGTTATTTCATAAAAATTGTCTTTTGCAACAATTGAAGCCAAGTAATTGTTTTTAGAATTTTCTAAAAAATCCGTATCGGTAAAAGTTCCGGGAGTTACTACTCTTGTCACTCCCCTTTTAACAATACCTTCTGCAAACTTGGGGTTTTCAAGTTGATCGCAAATTGCAACTTTGTATCCTTTTTCAACCAAGCGGCTGATATACTGTGGGGCAACATGGTATGGAACGCCACACATAGGTGCTGAATTCATTGCTCCCGCCGCGCGTTTTGTAAGAGTTAGGTCCAACTCCTTTGAAGCTAATAAGGCGTCGTCAAAAAACATTTCATAAAAGTCACCAAGCCTAAAAAATAATATTGCATCTTCATAGTCTTTTTTGGTTTCAATATATTGTTTTAGCATTGGAGTTAAGTTTTTAACATCAATGTTTTTCATATATTTCCCCCTCTAAGGAAAAAGTTGTCGCTTTGGTAATCTTTACATCCACAATTTTGCCGATTAATTCTTCTCCACCGTCAAAATTCACCAATTTAAAACCGTCTGTTCTGCCTGAAACTCTATTGTCATTGGTCTTCGAAATTTGTTCTACCAAAACTTTTTGAACCGACCCTATAAGCGCTTTATTTTTCTCTAAAGCGATTGGATACAATGTGTCTAAAAGCCTTTCAAATCTCTCCTGTTTCACCTTGCGAGGCACTTGATCAGTCCTTTTTGCTGCAGGCGTCCCCTCTCTTACAGAGTATAAGAAAGTAAAACTCATATCGTACATAGCTTTTTTACAAAGGTCAATTGTGTCATTGAAATCCTCTTCCGTCTCTCCCGGAAAGCCAACCATAATATCTGTAGAAATAGAAATTTCAGGACATATTTCCCGTGCTCTTTCGATAATTTTTAAATAATTTTCTCTCGTATAATGCCTGTTCATTTCTTTTAAAACTTTATTGCTGCCGGCCTGAACAGGTAAATGTAAAAACTTGCATAGCTTATCCAAATCTTTATAACACATTAAAAGTTCGTCCGATATGTCCTTTGGATGAGAAGTCATAAATCTTATTCGCTCCAATCCATCTATGTCATTAATCATGTGTAGCAGCTGTGCAAATGTAACATGTTCATCTAAACTTTTGCCGTAGGAATTAACATTTTGGCCCAAGAGCATTACTTCTTTTACACCTGAGTTTACAAGATCTTTTATTTCCGCGACAATTTCTTCAGGACTTCTGCTCAACTCTCTTCCTCTTGTATAAGGCACGATACAATATGTGCAGAAGTTGTTGCAGCCGTACATAATATTTACAAAGGCCTTGTGTTTATAAAGTCTGTCCGCTTTGATAAACTCATCATTTCGCAAGCTATCTTCAATGTCCACAATCAGTTCCTTGTTTTCATAATGTCTTAACAAAAGTTCCGGCAGTTTATTAATATTGTTTGTGCCGAAGATTAAATCGACATTTTCAAACTTGTCTATTACGTAATCACGAGACTCTTTTCGCTGCATCATACAGCCGCAAACACCTATTACAACATCAGGGTTTGCCTTTTTAAGAGACTTCAAATATCCTAATTGCCCATACACTTTTTGTTCTGCAGAGTGTCTTACCGAGCAAGTATTTAACAAAATAAGATCCGCACTCTCCATGTCTTGTGCTATTTCAAATCCCATTTCCTTTAAAAGCCATTCTATTTTTTCCGAATCGTGCTCATTCATTTGGCAACCGTGAGTGATAATTATACTTCTCTTATTTCGTCTTTCTCTATCTTTAAAAAGTTCATTTATATTCTTAACTTCATCTATATAATTAAAAGCTTTGTGTTTCATTATAATTCTCCTTATCTTATTTATTTTACAAAATAAATAGAAAAACTTCAAAAATTTGGATAAAAAAAAGAAGGCATAGCCTTCTATTATTTACTGCCGGTGCTACCGAATCCGCCTTCACTTCTTTCAGTGTCTGACAACTCATCTAAGCTTTCCACTTCAATAAGCTCTGCTCTTTCAACTTTCATTATGACAAGTTGAGCGATGCGGTCACCGTTTTCTATTACTATGTCTTCTCCGCCTAAATTAATTACTATAACTTTAAGCTCTCCTCTGTAGTCCCAATCAATTGTGCCGATGCCGTTTGGAAGTGAAAGGCCTTTTTTAAGAGCAAGTCCGCTTCTCATGCGAACTTGTCCCTCATAACCTTCAGGTATTTCAACATAGATACCTGTCGGTATTAAAGTTATTTCCATTGGCTTTATGCACATGGCTTTATCTAAGTCGGCGCAAAGATCAATGCCGCTTGCGCCCTTAGATTGATAGTCAGGCAGAGGATTTCTACTCTTGTTAACTACTTTAATTTTCATTTTTGTCCTCTTTTGAAGGTTTTCTTTCTTCTTTTGGAAGTAATGACTTTCTTGATAAGGATATTTTATCGTTGTTATCTATTTCAATTACTTCAACCTTAACTTCATCTCCAACTTTTAATACGTCTTCAACTCTGTTAGTTCTTTCTCTTTGAATTTCCGAGATGTGAAGTAAGCCTTCAGTGCCTTTTTTAATTTCTACAAAAGCACCGAACTTCATAATCTTTTTAACTTTTCCAACGTAAATATCTCCGACTTCAACTTCCTTTACAATGTTTTCTATAATTTGAATAGCTTCCTTTGCTTTGTCAGCATTTTCTGAAATTACAGAAACTTGTCCGTCGTCGTCTATGTCAATCTTTACGCCTGTTTGTTCAATTATTTTATTAATTGTCTTGCCGCCTGATCCGATTACTTCGCCAATCTTTTCAGGGTCAATTGTAATTGAGTAGATAATCGGTGCATATGGTGAAAGTTCCGGTCTCGGTTCCGCTATTGCGCCGTGCATATTGTCTAAGATTTGAAGTCTTGCTACACGCGCTTGTTCAAGTGCTTGAGCAAGTATTTCTTCACTAATACCTGATACCTTAATGTCCATTTGAATAGCTGTAATACCTTCTCTTGTACCGGCTACTTTAAAGTCCATGTCTCCGAAATGGTCTTCAAGACCTTGAATATCTGTAAGTATTTTTATCTTGCCGTTTTCTTCAATTAGACCCATTGCAATACCTGCAACAGGAGCTTTAATAGGCACACCTGCGTCCATAAGAGCAAGTGTTGATCCACAAACAGATGCTTGAGAAGATGAACCGTTTGATGACAATACTTCCGATACCACTCTAATTGCATATGGAAAATCTTCTTCACTTGGTATAACGGGAAGAAGTGCTCTTTCAGCCAATGCTCCGTGACCAATTTCTCTTCTGCCGGGACCTCTTAGATCGGAAGAGCACACGTCTGAACTCCAGTCA